>JAVUPY010000051.1 GCA_032252755.1 Terriglobia bacterium | reverse complement strand
TCCCACTTCTGATCACCGCAACGCTCACCTGTCTCTCTGGCTTCGTCACTACAACTTCCACCGCCCACATGCTAGCCTCAATAACGCTCCGCCAATCTCCCGCTCCCCGCTTCCGGGGTACAACCTCCTGACACACCACATATTATCGGACGCAAGCGGGAGGTGCGAGGTACGAGGCAGGAGCAGAACAACGCGCAAGCCGACATCCGCAATCGGCAAAGACGGGAACCATTAGCAACGGCAGGCCCCGGCTGATTCGGAAGGGTGCTGAGCGTAGCCCAGGCGTTTCGGTCCTGGGCGGTGGAAGGCGCACATCTTCCTTTTTGTTGCTGGTGCACGAGTTGAGAAGGAGCGTAAAAGCGAACGGCGCCCGGTGGGAGCGCCGTTGTGGACTGATCCATGATCAGAATACAGAGGGGCTTGGAAGTTTGTCTGTGATAAGGAAGCGGGGCAAAATCTAGATAAGAAAAAGGCGACGGCCGAAGCCGTCGCCCAAGTGACTATCGTGGAAGTTAGAAGCTGAACCGTGCCTGCAGTTCCAAGGTCCGTCCGGCGGTTGCGGAAGCAGACGTTCCGAAGTGCGGATCCTGGATGTAGGTCTGCGCTGACCCAAACTGCAGCGGAACCAGGTTCAGGATGTTGAAGGCGTTGTACATGTTCATCTTGAGTTCGAGATTGGAAGTCTCGGGCAGTTTTGTCCAACCCAGTTTGAAATCTTTCGCAATGCTCAGGTCGATGTTCTTGTAGCCGGGACCACGGAAGCTGTTGCGGCCGATTCCAGGAACCGGGAGCGGCCCAGATGGTGGCGGGGTAAACCATGCCAATCCGCCGCCCGGGAAGTTCGCTCCCTCGGTCATGTAGTTGTGGTTGGACGAGTTGGCCGGAGCGCCCCCTGCGTATGCGATGGGACGAACCGGGCAGAGGGTAACCTGATTCGGTAATGCGTTGCAGGAGTTGCTGAGCGGAGTCCACGGGAAGCCGGTATTGGCGGAGAACAAACCACTAACAGTCCAACCGCCAAGCATCGAACCCAGAAAATCGTTGCGGGTTCGGAAGATCGGCAACTCATAGATCCACGCGAGATTGAAGTAGTGTTTGACGTCGTAATCGGACGGACCGTACTCGTAAGCCTGGTTCTGCGGGAAGGTCTGGTTGGTGACAAATCCAGGTCCTTCATTCGACAGAGTATCCATGCTCTTGGCCCAGCGGTAATTCGAGACGAACTGCAAACCGTTAGCGAACCGACGCTCGACCCGCAGGTTCAACGCATTGTAGTTGGCATTGACATCGGGGGTAGGGAAAAACGCACGGCTTACTGCGGGATTCAACTCGGCTTGGGGCAACACAAAGTTCTGGTTGACGATACGGATGAGCTTGCGGCTTTCGGCACCGGCATATCCCAGAGTGGCGATGAACTTCGCCGGCAGTTCCTGTTGAATATCCAGCGAATACGTATAGACGTAAGCGTTGGGAACGTTCGGATGCGCTCCGTAGAACTCGACGGCTCCGCCGTTGGTGGGAAGGCCATCGCTGCCGAAAGGAATGGTCAATGCTGGATTGACGGGATAGCTATCCGGAGAGTTGGATGTTCCCAGGTTGTAGGCGATGAGGGCATTATCGCTTCCCCACTCGCCCGGTGCAGTTGCGCAGCACAAGCCCCAGCGAGCGAGGAAGGGCGGGTTGCCGCGCGTGTTTGCCCATAGAGCATTGGGGATGCGATCGTAGCTGACGCCGATGCCACCGCGGAGAACGGTCTTCTGGTTAAAGGCGGCCGGGCTCCAGGCAAATCCAAGGCGAGGAGCGAAGTTGTTCCGGTCAGGATTGAACAACTGGTCGGAGACAGCGACATGCGCATCGGCAAGGCCGTTTTGGCCAAGCACCAGGTTGCTGATCCGGTTCTGAGTCTCGCGAAGCGGAGTGTAGTACTCGTAACGGATACCCAGGTTCAAAGTCAGGTTGGGCCGCAGCTTCCAATCATCCTGGAAGAAGATGCCGTAATCGCTGGTGCGGAAGTAGCGCTGGGCGGAACCGGGACCACCGGTCACCGGATCGGTATTGATTGCCTCGAAAAGCGGTGTGTCATTGAACAGGTTCCACGGCGTGGCGAACGTATATACCGGCCTCGCCCCACCGAGGAGATTGTTGTTGTCCTGCTCGCGAATGATTTCACCACCGAACTTGAAGGCATGGCGACCGACGACCTTGGTCATGACATCGCGGAATTCGAAGGTGTTTTCCGCGAAACTCGCCGGTGTTGTTTCGCCTTGTGGGGCGCCCCAACGAACGCGATCGATGGGCATGTCTTCAATTTCCACGCGCGGAATGCCCCAGTCCACGGTCGACGAAGACTGGACCGTGTTGTAAGCCCAACGCGTGGCGTTGAAGCGAAATTCGTTCAGCCACGTCGAAGAGAACGGCCTGATCCAGCTCGCCATCAAATCCTGATTCTTTGGCTTAAATCGAACATCACCGGAAGGACGCGCTCCGGTCGAAGAATCGGCCCCAAGATTGTCCTGCATGGTGATGTAGCCGCCGACTGCGAACTGGTTCTGACCGAGGTTGTAGTCCGCCCGGGCGTTGTATTGATAGGCGCGATTGGTGCTCGGCACCGCCACGCGCACAAACTGCAGATCAGGAATGCCGTCCAGTCCGCCGCCGGTGCGATTGTTGGTGGAATATACGGGAACATACTGTCCGAGCGCACCCGTGGGCGAACCGATATCGATGGCATTGCCAACGATCTGGCAAGGCCACCCGGCATTGTCGAAATTCGTGCATGTCGGAGTGAGGACCTGCACGGTCCGGGGTGTCATGCCCGTGGAGTTGACGATCTGTGTGCTGAGACCATCAGGCCGAGCGCTGGCAAGCAGTTGATCAAATTCCGGGGTGTCGACCCAATTATTGGAATAGCCCAGATTGTTGGCGCGATTTCCATCCATCGAGAAGAAGAAGAACAACTTGTTCTTGATGATGGGTCCGCCGAGGCTGCCGCCGAACTGACGATATTTATTGTCGTTGCGGACAGGGTCGCCGCCGTCGGGACCGCCCCACTTGTTGTACGCATTCAGAGTTGGGTTCTGATAGCGGAAGAAAGCGCTCCCGTGGAACTTGTTAGTTCCGCTCTGGGAAATCACTTTCACCTGTGCACCCGAGGTGCGGCTTTCTTCGGCGGAATAGGTTCCGGTCACCACCTGAAGTTCTTTGACGGACTCCTGGTTCGGTGTAATCACCGCGGCCCCGCCCCAGGTCTGACTGTTTACGCTAACGCCATCGATGCTGTAGCTGTTAGCTGAGGCGCGTTGTCCATTGGCGCTGATCTGCACGAGGTTTTCCGTCTGGTAAATGGAGGAATTGGAGCCACCCGGTCCAACGGAATTGGGAAGGGCGACGGAGTCGCCATTGCCGGCCCGAGCGCCGGTTCCGAATACCCCAGGCGCGAGGCGCACAAGTTCATACGGATCGCTGCCGAATTTCGGAAGGTCCTGCACCTGCTGGGTGTCGATTGAACCCGACATGGCCGAATTCTCTGTCTGCAACGGCGGGGGCTCACTGGTAACCGTAATCGACTCGCTGGCGCTTCCGGTTTCCATGTTGACGTCGACCCCGCGAGGACTCTCAGCGACGACGGCAATGTTCTCGAGTACCTGCTTCTTAAATCCGCTCGCTTCGACCGCAACGGTGTAGTGCCCTGGCGGCAAACCAGAGATGCGATAGAACCCCTCCTGGGAGGAGTTGGTTTTGTAAGCCACGCCGGTTGCATGGTTGGTTGCAACTACGGAAGCGTTCGGTATCACAGCGCCGGTGGGGTCCAGAACAGTGCCTTGTATTGAGGCATTGAACTGCGCGTGGGCGGCAGTTACGGCGCAAAGAATCAGCGCGAATGTGAAGAACGGCAGGAGACGACGGATACGGGGCATAGTTCTACCTCCGATAGCGGATGTGGGGTGCCGCGGCCTAAACCTGCTCGAATGGGGGTGGAACAGTTCTCGGCGCCGCAACACTAAACCGGGTTTAATTAATCGATTTAGTGTGCGTCGGGAGAATATCACTTTCAGAGTAGCTGTCAAGTGAGGATTTGCAATGTTCTCCGCTTCTAAATCGATTTATGCGGAAAGGCGCGTAAATCGCGGAGTGGGCTATTGGCGAAAGCGGTACGGGTTGGCGGCTGGGCGGCAGTTGAACTAGGATGCAACCGCAACCGGACAACCGCAGATCGGGGTGTCGAAGAAGGAAAGTCCAAGGCGGAACAAAAGATCCCTCGGCTGCGCCGCGATAAAACCGCGGCTAAGCCCAGGATGACACGGCGTTGTGGAACGCGACCTGTGCTGAAGATGGCACAGGATCAGGCAGCGAGAAGCTGCTGCAAGCAAGGATGACAAAGAATGAATTCGAAGATGACGAGGCGCGAGTTGTTGCGGATGGGAGCGATGGGCGCGGCGGCGGTTCCGTTCGGCGGGTTGGTAGCGGCGTGCCAGACCAGGAAGAGCTTTACGCCTCCGAATGGCACTCCGTATCAGGGCACGGATGAGCAGTTGCTCGACGAGATTCAGCGGCGGAGCTTCGATTTTTTCTGGAACGAGGCGAGCGAGAAGACGGGGCAGGTGAAGGATCGGGCCAAGGCGAACTACCCCACCCTATCGCCAAATGCAGGCGATAAGGGTGGGGCACCCGAAGGCGATCCGAGGCGGATGTCGAGCATTGCGGCGACGGGGTTTGGGCTGACGGCACTGTGCATTGGGGACCGGCGCGGGTACAGGCCGTCGAAGGAAATCAAGGAGAGGGTGCGAACGACGCTGGACTTCCTGGCGAACAAGTTGGAGAACGTTCACGGGTTCTACTATCACTTCATTGATATGGAGACGGGCGCGCGCTGGGCGAAGGGAGTGGAGCTTTCGTCGATCGATACTTCCCTGCTGCTATGCGGGGTGCTGACGGCGCGGCAGTACTTCGACGACCAGCAGGTTAAAGACCTGGCCACGACGATTTATCACCGTGTGGACTGGCCGTGGATGCAGAACGGCGAGAAGACGCTTTCGATGGGGTGGTTCCCGGAGAAGGGATTTCTCAGTGCACGATGGAACCACTACTGCGAGCTGATGATGATTTACCTGCTGGGTATGGGGTCGCCGACGCACTCGCTGGCGCCGGATACGTGGGATGCGTGGACGCGGCCGAAGATCACCTACCAGGGGATTGAATATATTTCGGGGAACGATCCGCTGTTCACGCACCAGTACTCGCAGGCATGGTTCGATTTTCGGAACAAGCGCGACAAGTATGCCGATTACTTCGAGAATTCGGTGAAGGCAACGAAGGCGCACAAGCTGTTCTGTTTGTCGCTGCGGGACAAGTTTCCGGATTACAGCGAGGATTTGTGGGGGATCTCGGCGTCGGACTGGGAGAAGGGGTATACGGCGTGGGGAGGGCCTCCGGCGCAGGGGCCGATCGATGGGAGCGTGGTTCCGTGCGCTACGGGTGGTTCGCTGCCGTTCCTGTTCGATGACTGCGTGAAGGTGCTGCGGAATATTCGGGGGCGGTACGGCGAGAGGGCGTGGACGAAGTACAGCTTCGTGGATGCGTTCAATCCGCTGGATGGGTGGTATGACCAGGATGTGCTGGGGCTGGACCTTGGAATAACAATGGTCATGGCGGAGAATCATCGGACGGGCATGGTGTGGGAAGTTTTCATGAAGAATCCTGAGGCGCAGGCGGGGATGGAAAAGGCGGGATTCAAGGAACAATCGGAAAATCGGAACATCGGGTAATCGGGAAAGAATAGGCGAGCTACGCTCGCCCGGACAGGCGAGATCGCCTGTCCCCACCAAACTGGGACGGAAAGAATGAAACAGACGACGAAGTTGGCGGAGTTTGTGAAGCCGTATCGAGTAGAGAGCGGGAAGGGGTTTCGGCTGAAGGATTTTGATCCGGCAGATACGCATGGGCTGAAGTCGGAGTTCAAAGGCGAGGCCGTGCAATTGCTGCAGCAAGGCGTGGAGAAGCTGGCCGAGTTGCAGGACATGCTGTACGCACAGGATCGGTGGGCGGTGCTGCTGATTTTCCAGGCGATGGATGCGGCGGGCAAGGACGGCACGATCAAGCATGTGATGTCGGGAGTGAATCCACAGGGCGTGCAGGTGTATTCGTTCAAGGCGCCGTCGGCGGAAGAGTTAGACCATGATTTTTTGTGGCGGACGACGCGGCGTCTGCCAGAGCGCGGGCGGATCGGGATTTTTAATCGGTCGTATTACGAAGAGGTGCTGGTGGTGAGGGTGCATCCGAAATTGCTGGGGCCGCAGAGGATTCCGGAAGGTCTGGTTGGGAAGCATATCTGGGAAGAGCGGTTCGAGAGCATCAACTGTTTCGAGAAGCATTTGGCGCGGAATGGGACGGTGGTGCGGAAATTCTTTCTGCATCTGTCGAAGGGCGAGCAGAAGAAGCGGTTTCTGAAGCGACTGGATGAGCCGGAGAAGAATTGGAAATTTTCGGCGGCGGATATCCAGGAGCGCGGCTACTGGAAGGATTACCAGAACGCTTACGAGGACATGATTCGCAACACCGCGAGCGAAGAGGCGCCGTGGTTCGTGGTTCCGGCGGATAACAAGTGGTTCGCGAGGATGGTAGTGGTGGCGACGGTGGTGGATACGCTGAAGAGTTTGGGGCTGGGGTATCCGGAGGTTGCGGCGGAAAAGCGTCGACAACTGGCGGAGTGCGAGAAGGCGCTGCGCGGGGAAAAATAGAAATCCCCTCGGGGCCGGTTGTGCCTTGAGGGGATCGGGTGGGGCCTCTGTGGTTGCAGAGGCCCGGCTGAAGAGAGGAGCGGCAGTCGCGAAGGTCTCAGAAGGTGTACTGTGTCCAGATCGCGATGCCGTTGGAGTCGCCGCCGGGGACGAGTCCCTGGGGGTGCACCCAATGGAAGTTCTCGTTGCCCACAGCAAAGTCGAAGTACTTGGTCACGTGATAGCTGATGCCGCCGACGGTGCGCGCAAAGTCGAGCGGGTTGTCACCGGCATACCGCGTGTTTGGCTGGAAGTATTGGTAGAAGCCAAACAGGGAAAAGGGAGTGCCTCCGAGGGCGGCATGGCCGAATGTAGCAAAGCCCTGCTGCCGGGTGTGGGTACCGCTGAGAACGCTTCCGGCGAGCGTATTGAAGTCATCGTAAGGACCGCCGGCAACGGGGCCAGTTCCCGAGAACATGTTCCCGGTGCTGACCGCATTGTGTCCAAGGTCGTACTCGAACGCGATCTGGTACTTCTTGGAATCGGTCTGGTAATGCCCCAGGATAGCCAGACGGTTCAAGGGAGTGCTGACCTGTGATGGCAACTTGGTGTTATACCCGTAGTTTTCAAACGCCGTGATGCCGAAGCCGGAGCGATCGGACTTGGTGCCGAATGGATACCACGTCAGCCGCGCCATTAACTGCTTTTTGTCGCTTGTTTCAATGGCGTGGAAACTGGCGGTCGTAAAGACGCCGAGGTCATAGTCCAGATATTCTTTCCCGTTGATCTCAACGGGACCGTGCAGCTTCGCACCGACATAAGTGGAACTGAGGCCCATATAGTTCCACGGCACAAGGTAGGTGTAGCGGTAGGTACTGAGACCCTCTTCCCAGTCAATGAGCGGGTTCTGTGTTTGCCCGAAGGTCAGTTTCGCCTTACGGAACGCCTTGCTGCCCTTGAACAGGTTGTTGAAATCGACGTAGGCGTACTTGAGACGGAAGGTCAGGTTGCCATTTTCACTGCTGCCTACCTGTGCTCCGGTGCCGTTGGGAATGGCGCCCGAAGTGCCGTCGATCTGACGATAGATGTTGGGAGTGATCCGCAGGGTCACCATGTCGTTGGGGGTATAGAAGAAATTAATGTAGGCACGGGTTACGTCGAAGATGTTGGCGCCGGCGTTCCCTGGCCCGAGTTGGTTGACGTTGGCAATCCACTGAGGTCCGAAGCCGGTATCGGTGTAATGGGTGAAGCCCCCGAAGAATTGACCACCAAGCTTGATCTTTCCATTGGCGAGATCGGACAACTTGTTCTGCCTGTCGGACAGGGTCGCGACTTTCTTCTGATCTTCCTGAACGGTTTGCGTTGTGCTGGCGAGAGTGCTGTGAACTTCGTTCAGTTCGGCGGCAGTCTTCTGCTGCTGGTCAGCGACGGTGGTCTCGACATTGGAAGCTTTCTGCTGGGCTTGCTGCGAGGCGGTCTGCGCCTGGTTCAGTTCCTGCTGGACCTGCTGCAGTTTCTGATCACGGTCAGCGAGTTGCTGCTTCAGCTGGTCGATCTGCTCCTGCATGGTTTCCTGCAGCCGCTGCAGATCTTCAGTTGTGGCTGCCGGAGCACGTTTAGGCACCGCGCGGTGATGGGTTGTAGTTACGGTTTTCTTCCGCGTCGTAGTAGTCGTCGTGGTCTGGGCGAAGCAGACCCCGCCCAAGGCGAGGGCGACAACCACATTTCGAAACTGAGCGTTCATTCTTCTCTCTCCAGAAAAGTTCTGCGTAGATTCCGTACGGGCCACGAACCCTGCTTCTTGCGGTTCCTGGAAGCGACTCGATGGACGGATTTTCCTCGTCCGCTGGCCTGCTTCGTTTGTACGTGGATCGCATTACAAGGGCGTTACACAATTGTTAATTTGGCGTGAACGAAGAATGGCAACCGAAAAGCACCTGAAGACCGGGGGACCGGATGTTGTTGTCACCCGGAAACTCGAACCAGGCGTGAATGAGAGTTCTCCGGATAAACTAACCCGCTCGGGCCGAGCGAAGAGCCCGCGCCACTGGGCTTCAACTTCATTCCGACCGCGAGCCCTGCTGCCGGGGATGGCAACGCACATGATCCAAAGTCCGGCGGAGGGTGGCCTCTCGTGACCTTACGACGCTCGATGTAGGACGGCATACCTCTTGCCGTAACCCCACTTAGGTGTGTTTTCCGCTTGCATCGGGTTTGCGCGGTGCTACATTCCGCGAATTGCAAGAGGGAGTGAGCCCTCCGCATTTTGGGGGTTGTATGCAGTACCTGCGCGTTGCTTCGTTTCGCTTCGCCAGCAGGCTCGCCGTGGCCTTGCTGGCATTTTCGTCAATGGTCGCTGCTGAGATCACGGTTGTGTCGCCCGCAGCAAACAGCTACGGAACTTCACCGGTGCATTTCGTCGCCTCCGCAACCAGTTCTTCCGGTCATCCGCTGACCGCAATGTCCATCTATGTCGACAACCAGCTTCGTTACAGCATCGATGGACATTCTGTCGATCTCTTCCTGCCGCTCACCACCGGAAAGCACAATGTGGTTTTCCAAACGTGGGATAGCGCCGGGATTGTTCAGAAGTACTCGGTAACTACTTACGTGAATTATGGGGTGAGCGTGGCGGCACCCTCGCCGAACACCTCGGTCAATTCGCCCGTCCACGTTTCCGCACTGGCGACATCATCGAGCGCGATCACCACGACGAAAATCTACGTCGACAACATCGAGAAGTACTCAAGGAAGTCGGCTTCCGTAGACGTGACGCTTCCCATGGCGACCGGAACGCACAACATTGTGGTGCAGGCATGGGATCAGGCAGGGCACGTCTATAAAACGTATCGAAAGATCGGCGTGATCAGCACACTGCCGTGGTTGGCCGGACGAGACCAGTTCCTGCAACAGAAGTTTCAGGCAGGCGTCGCGCATATCGACGGGCGCTATGGTTTTACGTTGAACAACTTCCTTGTTGAGGGTGGTTCGAGTGTCCGGCAGTTCGGAGGAAGCGGTATCTTCGTGTATCTCTATCCGAAGTTCCGCACCTCGTATCCCGACAAGAGCACGGTTCTCTGGCCGACGACGGACCCGACTTCACTTACTCAACTGGCGCAGACCAAGCCGTACTTACAGTTGTTCGGGATGGGCTTCAAGGTCATCGTCCTCACAGCATTGACGTTTTCCAACGGCGGTGACAACGTCCTGAATTTCAATGTCGACCCGTCCGCAGCGCATAGGGAAGAGCAGGAGATGTACGACCTGACCAAGTGGCTGCTGACGCACTATAAAGGGTCAGGCAAGACTTTCATCCTCAAGAACTGGGAAACAGATCAACTGGCGTTGCAAGGCAACGACACAGCGAACATTTCGCCGGAGTGGATAAGCGCATTGAAAATATGGTTTGCGGCGCGCCAACGCGGAGTCACGCGAGCACGGAACGATCTTGGGAATCCGCCCGGAGTAACGGTTCTCAACGCAATCGAGGTCAGCCGCGTGCTCGACTATACCGACCACCAGTTGACGCGCACGATCAACGCAGTTGTTCCGGCCGTGAACCCGGATCTTGTAACGTACTCCTCCTACGATAGTACGTTGCTGGGGACCGACTCGACGACGCTCATATCCGCAATGAACCGGGCACTGAACACGATCAAGCAGTTTACAGCGGACCCAATGTACCTTCGGGATCGGCGCGTCCTGATCTCGGAATTTGGATTGTTTGAGAATGAGCTGCCGACAGAAACCACCTGGCGCGCGAGTACGATTTTGAAGACTGCCAATACGGATGGGCTGAGCGGAGCGTTCCTGTGGCAGCTTTATGACAATGAGTGCCACGAATCGAACGGCGACTACTTTCCCGTCGACAGTAGCTGGGGTAGTCTGCAGCGTCCCAAGAACAGCGACTGTCGCGGGCTATGGCTGGTGAAACCTGACGGCACCAGGAGTGCCGTTTTGCCGATTCTTTCCAGCTACTGGTGAGTGCGGGCGACCAGGGCTCCAACCCCATCTTGCTGGCTACCGCCGGGAAGATGGGGCACCGCTCCTGCAAGGTCGCTTTTCGCGCTGAGATGATTGGAGCCGTGGATTCATCCAGAAGATATTCATCCAGAGAGTACCCCGCACGTAGCTTGGACGGGCAGTTGCGAATGTACAGGCAGAGGCACCCGTCCAAGTAAAGCGGTTACACTCTCCGTGCCGCCAGCACTCTCAAAAACTCCCGCTCCCCCATCCGGTACTTGAAGGCCTTGCGCCCGTCAATAAAAACCACGGGCACCTCTTCGTTGTATTTCTCTCGCAACTCGGAGTCGCCATCGATATCCACCTCGCGCCACCGGAACTCGGCCTCACCCTTGAGGCGCTCCAGAGTCTCTTTGACAACGTCGCAAAGATGACACCCCTTCCGCGAATACACCACCACCTCATGCATGCCATGAGCATACCCGAACTGTAGCGGGAAATTTCCGCATCGCGTAAACCCCGCTACCGGGGGCACTTAGGCCTTTATATTCGAGATCCGAAAATCGGATGATCGGAAGAGCAAAGACTTTGAAAGCTAGCTCTAAGCGCGGGGTGAAGCCGCCGCGAATGTCCAAAACCGACATGGCGGGGCAGAATCAGCTAAAGTTTTGTAAAGGTGCTTTCAGGGGGCCCTTGGGATTGAGACACTAAGAAGAGCATTTCCTGCGTTTCACACAAGTATGGATCGCGTTCTGGTGGTAGACGACGATGTCGAGCTTTGCGGATTGATCCGCGAGTACCTGGAGCCGCAGGGCTTTGAGGTCGAAGCTGTTCATGATGGCGAGGCAGGTCTTGCTCGCGCGCGGACTGGCGATCCGAACATCGTGGTGCTCGACATCATGATGCCGAAGATGAACGGGTTGGACGTCCTGCGCCAGTTGCGGACATCCTCCCTGATTCCGGTACTTCTGCTGACGGCGCGCGGCTCCGACGTGGATCGAATTCTCGGGCTCGAACTTGGAGCCGACGACTACCTTCCCAAGCCATTCAATGCGCGCGAGTTGAGCGCCCGCCTGAGGGCGATTCTCCGGCGCATGGGAAACATCCCGCAAAATCAGCCGAAGGTAAAAGTTGGCGATGTCGAGCTGGATTTTCCGAGGCGCTCGGTTACGCGCGCGGGCCACGCGATTGAACTGACGGCGGTCGAGTTCAATATGCTGGCCTGCCTGATGAAGGCGGCGGGCCGGGTTGTAACGCGCGACGAACTCTCCAAAGATGTGCTTGGGCGGATTCCCTCGCCATTCGACCGAAGCATTGATGTTCACGTCAGCAAGGTCCGCAAGAAGCTGAGCACCGAGATAGGGCTGGCGGATCCCATCAAGACGGTTCGCGGAGTGGGGTACATTTACACGCTGCCGGGCGAGGATGTTGCCGAATGAGTGTTTTTTCGAAGCTGGTGATCTCGTTCTGGCTGGCAGTGGCGCTGTCGATGATGACCACGGTGATTCTCTACCCGCCGAGTCACCGCGATGCTTCGCATTTCCCCGAACTCAAGGCCGGGCTCGACATGAACGCGCAGTACCTCGTGTCGTTGCTGGAGTCGGACCAGGACGCGACGGCCCGGGCGTACTGTGAGCAACTGGCGCAGAAGAACATGTTCCTTTATGTATTCGACTCGCGGGGCAACCAACTGCTCGGTCGGACTGCACCTCAACAGGTGCTGTCGATGCAGGCGCAGGATGCGCCGAAGCCTCAAACCGCCAAGGTTGGAGACCGCCTTTATGCGGCGGAGTCGGAAGTACTTAAGGATGGAACGCGGGTATCGGTGGTAGCGGAGTTTCCAGACCGGCATCCGCCGCTGTTCATCCGGATGGCCCCCCGTATGGCGCTGCTGGCGCTGATTTCCGGGCTGGTGTGTTACCTGCTTGCGAAGTACCTGACTACGCCGCTGGTGGCACTGCGACATGCAACGCACCGTCTGGCGGAAGGCGACCTGAGTGCGCGTGCGATCAGTACAGGAGGCGGCAGCAAGGACGAGATCAGCAGCCTGGTAGCCGACTTCAATGCCATGGCGGACCAGATCGAGTCCCTTGTGACGCTGCAGAACCGGTTGACCACGGATATTTCTCATGAACTGCGGTCTCCGCTGGCGAGACTGAGCGTGGCGCTGGAAATTGCGCGTGCGAAATCAGGGCCCCAAGCCGCGAGTGCACTGGACAGGATTGAGACCGAGGCGGACCGGCTGAATGAGCTCGTCGGACAAATACTGATGCTGTCGCGGCTGGAATCGGGCACGGACAAGACCGTGCCGGTAACGATAGAGATGCCGGAGTTGCTGGAAGACGTCGCCGACGATGCGTCGTTCGAGGCGACGAAGAAGGGCTGCAAGGTTAACCTGACCATAACCGGCAAGTGCTCGATCCAGGGCAATCGCGAATTGTTGCGCCGCTCACTCGACAATGTCCTTCGCAATGCCATCAACTACACGGCGGCGGGGAGCAGCATCGACGTCTCGCTGGAGTGCGTGAATGGCCAGGCTCCGCCGCTTGCCCTGATCCGCATTCGCGATCATGGCGTTGGAGTTCCGGAGAGCGAACTGAAGAACATTTTCCAACCGTTCCACCGTGTCGGCGGAGACCGCGCAAGACAGAGCGGTGGCGCGGGGCTGGGCCTGGCGATTACCGATCGGGCAGTACGGCTGCATAACGGAACGGTTGCGGCAAGAAACGCTCCAGACGGGGGCTTGGTTATCGAGATCGCACTGCCGGCAGCTATGGAAAACGCGAGAGAAGCGGGCGCGGAATCGGGTGAAGTGCGAGAGCTTCTCCGCCCTACACCGAAGACGCCGCGAGAGTCATGACAGCCGTCTCTGATCGTTGGTAGCTGGCTAAATAGCTGCTCTCTGATTTTTCAGCCCGTGTGCGAAACAATCCCAGAAATATCCAAAGATTGCTCTAGCTTTGAAACCGCGGCTGTAGTTCCGCGATTTGGCGTGTGATGGCGGCCTTGGGAGAAAAGGCGCGGGCGCCCGATCGCAGGCATCGCTCGCGCGTTTCCGGAGAGTCTTCGGCGGACATCATGAGGATGGTTGTGGTCGGGAAATGAATGGAGATCAGGGATGCAGCGGTTGCGCCATCCAGGACCGGCATATTGACGTCCATGATAAGCAGATCGGGACCGAGTTCGGCGGTGAGTTCGAGGGCTTCGAAACCGTTGCTGCCGACGCCAACGATTTCCACGTCAAACAACATCTGCAGCAGTTCGCGGAGGACGACGCGAAAATCCTCGCTGTCGTCGACGATCACCACACGAAGCGACTCGGCGCCAGAGTCCTGGTGAATGGGGTGGGCCTGTGTGTTCGCTATCTCACCGCAGTTCTGCATCGTTTCTCCTTTGGAGATGGAAACACGCGCTGTGCGGGCAGAAGGTAAAGAGTCGGTGAAATCGCTGTAAAGATTCGTGAACGGGGAAAAACACGAACCCACATCTGCTCACTACGGCAGATGTGGGGCACCAAACTGTTATATTTCGGCTATGCTGCGTTGCAAGCTGTTGCGTCCCGAAGCCAAAGCTCCAACCATGGCGCATCCCGGAGAAGACCTGGGATACGACCTTTATGCCGCCGAGACGGTGGTTTTCCCGGCGCGAGGACATGCGGTGGTTCCGACTGGAATCGCCATCGAGGTGACTGCGGTGGACGGTACGCCGATGGGAGCGCTCGTGCGGGACCGGTCGTCGATGGCGGCGCGGAGAATCATCACGACGGCAGGGGTGATCGACGCTGGGTACCGCGGCGAAGTGAAGATCGTGATGGAAAACCTTGGGGAGATGGAGCAGACGATTCACGCAGGAGACAAGATCGCAAACCTGCTGCCCTACCCAGTGTTGACGACGGCGGTTGAGGTTGTGAGTGAACTGGCCGAGTCGCGCAGAGGCGCCGGGGGATTCGGGTCGAGCGGGAAGAGATAACGCAAGAGGCGTATCCTGCACCCCGCAAAGTTGTAGAGCGGAGAGCGGAAATTAGCGGTAGTATGGGCGGAAATGGGGACAGCAGCCGATGCGCTGCTGAAGGATGCAAATGCCACACAGATTAAAAGTCCTGGAGCAGAAGGTGCCGACGGTGAAAGAGATCATCGCCGGGCTGGCAAAAGCAGAAGCTGACGAAATACAGAAACTGAAGGAACAGGCGAAGAGCAAGAAGAAGTAGACGCTGGACAAAAGCAAATAAAAGAAAGGACGGGTATGAACCCGTCCTTTTTATGTCTGCGCCTCTCGGTTAGTGCTGCGGCTTTGGAGGTTCGGTGGCCGGCTTGGTCTCTGCGGGCTTACCGGATTGGGTGGCCGGTTTGGCGGCCTCAGTCGCGGGTTTCAAGGCTTCGCCAGGCTTTTCAGTGGTGCCCGTGGTCGGGGCTTCCTTCGGCTTGATCGAGAGCAGTTCTACCTCGAAGACAAGCGTTGAACCCGGTGGAATGACGTCACCGGCGCCGCGATCACCATAAGCGAGGCTAGCGGGAACGAAGAGTTGCCACTTTGAGCCAACCGGCATTAACTGGAGCGCCTCGGTCCAGCCCTTGATTACGCCGGTGACGGGAAATGTGGCGGGCTCACCGCGCTTGTAGGAGCTGTCGAATTCCTTGCCGTCAATGAGAGTGCCGCGATAGTTGCAGACGACGGTGTCAGTGGCGGCGGGCTTGGGACCGGTGCCGGCGGTCAGGACCTTATATTCGAGGCCGCTGGGAAGCGTAACCACACCTTCCTTGGTTTTGTTGGCGGCGAGGAATGCCTGTCCGGCTTTCTCATTTTCGTCGGTCATTTCCTTGACCTTGGCTTCCAACTTCGCGCGAGTCTCCTGCTGGAGTTGCGCCAACGAGGTGCGAATCTCTTCTTCGGTCAGGGGCGATGGCGTGCCCGCGAAGGCATCCTTAATGGCCTGGGTAACGATGGCGGGATCAACGTCGACCATTTGACCCTTGAGATTTCGTCCGAGGTTGTAGCCGAGCGCGTAGCTGGCCTTTTCCTTGGGCGTGGTGAGGTTGAGCTTACCTGGCTCAGCCTTCGTCGCAACGGCAGCCTTGGCTGCGCCAGTTTTGGCGACGGGTTTCTTCGCGGTGGTCGTAGCCGTCTTCGGCTTGGTGGAGGTGGTGGTGTTCTGGGCCACGGCGCCGATGGAGACGGCGCTCGCGACCGACAGAACAAGCGCGCAGAAAGGTGCAGAGTTCTTCATGTAGCGATTGTCGCATATCGTAGCGGGGAGGCCGTAATAAGAAAGCAGCAGGGACGGAGAAAAAACGGGGATCGGACCCCGTGAACTAAGACAAATGCCCGGGCCTGAGGCGGGTCGCTATAATCGGGGCATGGCAGGATTTCGACCTGTTGACGAGCAAATTGAATACATTCGCAAGGGCGCGGTAGAAATCATTCGCGAGGAAGACCTGCGCGAGCGCCTGGAGCAGTCTTACAAGAGCGGCACGCCGATGCGCGTGAAGGCGGGATTCGATCCGACCGCGCCCGACCTGCACCTCGGACATACTGTACTCATCCGCAAGCTGAAACATTTCCAGGATATGGGGCATACGGTGGTGTTCCTGATCGGCGACGGCACGGGGCTGATCGGCGATCCTACCGGACGCAATGCTACGCGGCCGCCGCTTTCACGAGAGCAACTGGAGAAAAACGCCGAGACGTACAAAGCGCAGGTGTTCAAGATCCTCGATAAAGAGAAGACGGAAATTCGGTACAACAGCGAGTGGCTGCACGCGCTGGGCTTCGAGGGGATGATTCGCCTGACGGCGAAGTACACGGTTTCGAAGCTGCTGGAGCGCGAGGATTTCCATAAACGGTTCCATGAAGAGAAGCCGATTTCCGTGCATGAGCTGCTGTATCCGCTGGCGCAGGGATACGACTCGGTGGCGCTGAAGGCTGACGTGGAGTTGGGAGGAACGGACCAGAAGTTCAACCTGCTGGTTGGCCGTGAGTTGCAGAAGCACTATGGACAGCCCTCGCAGATTGTGTTGACGATGCCGCTGTTGGAAGGCACGGACGGCGTGCAGAAGATGTCGAAGTCGTACGGGAATTACGTCGGGATCACGGAAGCGCCGCAAGAGATGTTCGGTAAGCTGATGTCGATCAACGATGACCTGATGTGGCGCTACTACGAGTTGCTGACGGACCTGACGACGAAACAAATCGAAGAGATGAAGTGGAAGGTATCGGACGGCTCGCTGCACCCGATGCAGGCGAAAAAAGACCTGGCGAAGAAGATCATCGCAGATTTCCATTCGGGGGAGGCGGCACAAAACGCGGAGGCAGATTGGACGCGGCAGTTCCAGAAAGATGAGACACCGGAAAATCTCGAGACAGTTAACGTCAATGTCAGCGATCTGAGTCCGAACGGCGATGGTGCCGTGAAACTCGACAAGTTGCTGGTGAAGGCTGGGCTGGCGGAGTCGGGTTCGGATGCGCAAAGGAAAATCAAGGCGGGCGCAGTGAAGATCGACGGCGGGGTGCACAAAGAGCTCTACGTGAACCTGAAGCCGGGCGCGGAGATCGTGGTGCGGGTCGGGCGGTTGATGAAGAAGATTGAACTGAAGTAGAGACAAAAGGTCCTTCGACTCCGCCGCCCAACAATTACGATGGCAGCTTTTGCTGCTGGGACGACGCGGCTGCGCTCAGGATGAGAGGTGAGGACATGCCTGATCGGGATGAAGGTTCTCAACTCACGTTGCGAGATTTCGAAGAGCGGTTTCGGGATCGTCACCTGCTGCACGGAGTTGTCGAGAAATGGGCGCGTGAAAAACCTGGCGATGTCGCGCTGATCGATAGCGACCGCGGCAAACGGACGACTTGGGCGGAGTTCGATAGTGCCGCGACCGCCGTGGCGCTGCACTTGTTGCGGCTGGGGTTTCGCAAAGGCGATACGTTCGCGACGGTGCTGCCACTCACCAGTGAACATCTTTTCCTCGAATATGCCTGCTTCAAACTGGGCGTCATTTTTGTTCCGCTCGATCTGCGTTTGCCCGCAGCCGAAATTCTGCGGAGCCTTTTGCTCGTAAGCGCCTCCGGATTTGCGTTTGTGAAGATCCCGGGCATTAACGATCTGCACGAGTTCTGTTCCCAGATGGCCGGGCAGCGACCGACGCTACGGGTGCTTCTGCAGTTCGCCGGCGCAAATGATTGCGCGCAGGGCGTGACGCCTATGGGTGTTTTCATGGCCGAGGCGATGCAGGCGGCGAAAAACGACGCGCTCATCTCGGAATTTCGCCGGGCTGAGGTCGACGAGAACAATGGAGCGCTGGTTATTTTCACGACGGGATCGACGGGATCGCCGAAGCCGGCGCTGCTGTCGCATCGGAATGCCAGTTGCCAGGCCATGTGCATCAGCCAGGCGCTGCTGCGAGGCGGAAACGACTTGGTGACGCTGGTGAATTTGCCCCCAAGCCACGTTGGTTGCCAGACGGAGTTGCTGATGGGAACGCTGTTCGAAGGCGGAACCGCGGTGCTGGTGCCAGTGTTCGACCCGGCAAAATCGCTGCAGGCGATCCAGGGGCATCGGGTAACAGCCATCGGGCAAATTCCGGCGATGTTTCAGTTCGAGTGGCGGCTGAAGAATTACGATTCGTACGATTTCTCCAGCCTGGATTTTGCCGCGTATGGCGGGCAACAGGTTTCGGCGGCGTTCATCGACAAGATGGCGACGATGGCGCCGCATGTGGGAACCGGGCTGGGGCTTACGGAAACGGCGGGATTCTGCACGTATATCCGTCGCGACGCGGCTCACGCGCGAGATTGTGTTTCGACTTTGGGAGATGCAATGCCGGTGTACCCGATGACGATCCGAAGGGCGATGCGGGCGGACGGAAACGCGGGAGAAGAGGTTCCGCGAGGTGAACTCGGACACGTTTGTTTCCGCGGGCCTCAGACGTTTCTCGGTTATTTGAACGATCCGGCGGCAACATCGGCGACGATTTCGAGCGATGGATACCTCTATACCGGAGACATGGGGTCGCTGCACGCGGACGGTTTGCACATGGCGGGCCGGGCGAAGCTAGTTATCAAGTCTGGCGGATACCAGGTGTTTCCGGGCGATATTGAGAATCACTTCTGCGCATTAGAAGAGGTTGCGTCGTGCGCGGTCGTCGGGGTGGAGCACCCGATTCTGTCCGAGGCAATCGTCGCATTCGTGGAGCGGAAGCCCGGGGTCGAATTGACCGAGCAGATGCTGGAGAAGCACGCGCGTGGCCTGGCTTCTTATATGCGACCGCGAACGTACGTCATTGTCGGGCCCGGCGAGATTCCGTTGAATCGAGTGGCG
This sequence comes from Terriglobia bacterium, assembly GCA_032252755.1. NCBI lineage: Bacteria > Pseudomonadati > Acidobacteriota > Terriglobia > Terriglobia bacterium. The sequence continues at coordinate 156,005 of JAVUPY010000051.1, read as the reverse complement.
AAAGCCGACTACATGGTTCTGCGCGAACGCGCGAAGGGAAAGGGCGCCTGAGCTTCCCCTCTTCGAGGCTCGCGAGTTTCGCTCACGCGATTAGAACCAGAGATTAGTTGGCGTTATTCCCTGCCATGTCCTGTTTCGCGGCCTCAATGAGGTGCTCTACCTGGTCTTTCCGCTCGAAGTTCGGGTTTAGTTTCAGGAGTTTCTGCCAGGTTGCGACAGCTCCGGCGGCGTCGCCCTTCCCTTTCCACTCGATGATGCCGATGTTCAGCAGCGTTCCCGGATGTTTTGAGTCGTATTTCAGGTTCTGCTGAAGGTCCGCGAGGGCAGCGTCGGGATCGCCATCGTAGTAAAGGCACGAGGCCAGATCAGCGCGAACGGCGAAGTTCTTCGGATCCGACTGCAGGGCCTTCTTGAAGTAATCGGCGGCCTCTTTGAACTGATGCGTCTGCATGTAGATGTTGCCGGTCTGGATCAGAAGCTTGGCGTCGCTGGGCTTCTGCTTCAACTCGGTGAGCAGCGGCTCGGCTTGCTTGTCGGCCATGTGCTTCATCTGATCGAGCGTGGGCATGGTTGCAGGCGCGCTGGGTTGCGCCGCTTCGACTTTGGCAGCTGGAACCGGCGCAGGGGCAGAGCCACGGATCATGTAGCCGAGAGGGAGACCTACGGCCAAACAGATTGCCGCCAGTGCATAAGCCTGTACGGGACGCCAATTGTTATCGGTGCTGAGTGCTGTGCCCATTTCGCCTGATCAACTCCCTCACATCGCCCAAGGCGCAGTTCTGTAACCAAGTACGAGGTGCATTCTTTTTGCCAAAGCCGGAGCCGGGAATGCAGATCTAAGTTATTGGTATCCAGGGGCTTACGACGAGGCGTGGTCCTGCCCAGCATGTGTCGGAGGACTGGCAGGGGCATCCGACACAGAAGAAGGGTCGTTTCACGCAAAGAGTTACATTGCCAGTGTGATATTTGACAGCGCGATGAGAACGAGGAGAAGTGAACGGTTTTTCCCGGGGACATAGCAGCCCTAGAAAACGAATCGGAGGCTGGGAGAACCTCCGATTCGTTTCTTTTGCGCACGGCTTCTACGTCATCCAATTCTGCGTTTCTGAGTTTTTATTGACACGCTAAGGCTATCCACGCGTGCTGGGCGGGCGGAAGATTTGAATCGCCTACCGTCAATTCCAGATCGAGAAAATCTCCGGGTACCACAGATACGGCTCCCGTCGCCGTACACGACTGCAAGCTGCCTGCAAGCACGCAAGACAACGATGTCGGACTGACCGCTGGACTTGTTCCCCACCGCAAGGTGAAGGTCTCGATTGCGGCGCCCGGCGCGGCATCGGTGACTACGATGAGAGAGCTAACGGTGCAGGCAATGGGCATCAGTGCCTTCGAGCTTGGAGTCTCTGAGTTACTGGCAGTGCCCGTGCTCACGTTAAAGAATTGATTCCCTATGTTGCCGCCACCGAGATCGGCGCCCAACGTGAACAAGACCATCGGCGATCCGGACGGACCGGCCGGACCCGCAGGCCCCTGTGGACCATCAGGGCCTTGCGGCCCAGTAAGCCCCTGCGGGCCCATGGGCCCGACAGCACCCACGAACGGTTGGCCATTTATCGTGAAACCGGTCGCATCCACGTTTCCGTGAACGATGAGTTTGTCCCCGAATTCAACCTTGCCCTGGTTCGTCTTTATAGCCCAGGCTTTGTCAGGGTTAGCTGTGTTGTAGATTTGATTGACTCGGACGCCGATGACATCGTCAGCGGATGCCGCACCAAGTCGATCGACATTGAACCCGTACAGTTCAGAAATCGGGGCTGGAATTTCTCCCCACGCGGTGAAATTGGCCATCTTCCGAATCTTTGCGGGGCTGAAGAGGCGGTCGGGGGTGGGCGTATCCAACTCCACGAATATCCCGTCAACTCCGCCGGTTTGAGTGAGGTTGGAGGGGTCCAGCGCAACCTCGTAATAGGCCCCATACAGGTCTGAACTGTTGTTTGCGTAACTGGTCACGTTCAATGCAGTGTTGCCAAAATTCGGATCAGTGCCGTCATTGGAGATTACCGCTCTCCCCCAATTCGCCCAATTCACATCGGGAGACATGTTCGCCACAACATCGCCAATTTCCATTTTGTTGCCATGGTGACTCCAGCCGTCGCTATTCAGCGTGAACGGGTTGCTCACCAACGACCAGAAGTCACTCTCAATTGTCGACGTTGTGGCTGCCGAGACGCTCGTTCCCGCGGGGCCCTGGGGTCCGATGGGGCCCATCGGCCCTACCGGTCCCATTGGGCCCATCAGTCCTTGTGGACCAGTGATCTGTAAATTCAGCACAGCAGGATGAACGTTCTCCTTGCTGTCGAGCGAAATAAAAGTACCCGGAGCATACGAATCAGCGCTGATCGCGACGGCAAAATCCGCCGCTGATGTATCAATCGAAGCTTTGACCAGGGTCGTAACATCGACAGAAATAAAGTTCTTTGCCCTGGTGGTTGCGATTGGGTTGGTTTTCACGCCCGCACAACCCGGGATATTGCGCTGCGTCAGGGTGTTTTCATTCCATGTAGATGGAATGCTGCAGAGCGAAATCATGCCCGGCCTATTCACTCGGTTCACGTACACAACCAATGTGGCCTTCGCAATCTGTTCAGAAGTTGTTCCACCGGGCAGAGTTGAAAGGCTGAACCGCAGAAACGCGGTGTTACCGCCCCCAACATACAGGTTCGGCGCACCCCCGTAATTCCGCCCTACGAAAAAGCGGCTGGTATATGTATCGCCCGTAAGAACCGGCGTAGCAGCATGCGCCAAGCACGCAAGTGACACCACGAGCATTACAGCAAGGAAATTGCGGTGGATGGTTTGTACTCGCATAGAACTCCATTCGAGGGGTCTGCTGAGAACAGAACGATTCTGGCCCAGATATCCCGGCCGGAGAGTGAGCACGGTCACAATCGCGAGCACTGAGGTAATGGTGAAAGACCTTAAGAAGTCTGGAGTTTGTGTTCCGTTTTCGTAACAATTCCAGTCTTTCTTGTAGATTTTGTGGGATTTAGCGCTATCCCGCAAAACATCGCGAGCAGGGCTTCAAGATGTCGGGTGGAGGCTCGCTCTTCTTAAATATGTCTTTTCAGTTTTGGAAGCCCTTGTTCCGTTGCCGTAACACACTCCATTTTTCCATTAGTTTTCATGGAGTTTAGGGCATCCTGCCAAAACTCTCAGTTACAAGGCCCAAAACGTCAGATGAGTGCTACCGAACTGGAGGGATTCGTGGCTCGTGTCGCTCGTGAGTTTGTCTGTGACTTAGCCGTTGGCAACCGTTCTTTCCAGCTTGCCCTAAAGATCAGCCCCGCGATGGACGGCTGGATCTACTCGGTCTTTGACGTTAGCAACAACTGCATACTGGTTCCTGAATCGCCAGTTCCGGACCGTGAATCAGGCAGGCATTGCGCTGAGGCAATCATTCTGGAAAATTTTGCATTTTCGCAGATCAAATTCAATTGGCGGACGAAGCCATCCCGACCCTAGGAATACGGATCGCACGATTCTGGCATGATCTCGATTCTGGGCCGAGGGAGCCCGCTGATTCACCTTGCCGATCCCAATTTCAGAGCTCCAGTGGTTGTTGTCGTGTGCTGCGTGACAGTGCCGGTGCTGTTGTGATCCCACCCGTGGCATGTGAGCGTACAGGTGTTACTTGTCGGATCGTACTTAATTGCGGCTCCATTATTTTGAGCGACCACGTTGAGGTCGAAGTCCACCAGGCGCGGTCCGGCTGAGGTCCCATGCGCTGTATGGCATGTCGAACAGGACAAACCCTGCCCCCACACATGCGTGTAGTGGCCACCCTTGTTAGTCACTGCAGAGGGCTTGAAACTGGCATCGGACAAGACGCCGCCTGGATTCGTGGACAGGTCGTGGCATTTAGCGCACAGAGCGTATGGTCCGCCGTTGACACCGCTGCTGGCGTCAAGGCTCGGGCTCGGATAGGTGTTGGTGATGGGCGCGCCGGGAGAAGGAGCCTGGCTCATCTCGTATCGGCGTTCCAGCAGATGCCAGAATTGTGATCCGTGCGGGCCAGTCGGTCCGGTGCCACCGAACTCCCGGTTGTCGTCGCTGTTATGGCAATCGGTACAGAAGATTTGCGAACCCATGCTGCGAGTTGCCGGTGTTGTCGCGCCGTTCTCGTTCAGCATGGCGGGGAGCAGGCTCGGCTGGTTCTGCAACAGCGCCTTCGTCATTACCGGGTGCTTCGATAAAGCCGAACTGTTGAACTGCGGAATAACATTCGTAGCGGTAGAGGCTGTTGACGCCCGCAATGGTTCGTACCCGAATCCGGTAAGTGGCGTGCCTGAACTGTTGCCGTGGCAGCGCAGGCATATCTGGTATTGGTTGGGAGCCGGATTCAGCACGCTGGTGCCGTCGGTCTCGCTGATGCCGGCAGTGTTGGCTTCCGAAACACGCGTTCCGGGAGCGTCGTTGAATACCTGTACCTGCTGCGCCGCATGGGAGTTGTGGCAGTCGGCACAGGTCGCGTGACGATTATTGTTCAGCAGCGTGGCTTCATCAGCGTCGTGAGTGTTGATTCCCGCCGGCCACGGGTGCGCGGTTCCGTAGAATGATTGTCCGGCACCCTTGCCCTGCTTCAGGTACTCATCAAAAATGTTGGGGACGCCGGGAGACAACGCTGAACCGCCGTTGTGGCATTGGGCGCAAGGCTGGGCACTCGCGTCGGCATTGGGAAATGGTGTGGCCGGAGCATTCAGTAGTCGCGCGGAACCCGGAGCGTTGTGATTCTGATGGCAAGAGGTGCAGCCGTTCTGCGCAACAGTGGGATAACTGCCGAGACCGCTATTTGCTGAAACCTGATTTGTAGCAGTGGCGTGGATGCCGGTCGACCAGTTCAGGAGCGGGTTGACCTGGCCTGTCATTGTGCGTGCGGGATCGTGACAGGCGAAGCAGAGCTGGCTGTTGGAATCGGGGATCGCGAGAAAGTTCTGTTCAGTCTGATCGATGCTCTGGACGTGAGGATTGTGGCAGCTGTTGCACTCAACGTTGCCGTTGATCAGTTGCACCTTTCCGGTCGGATCGGCGGTCTTGTGGCTCGCGACGAGGGAGGCAGCCAAATCCACGGAGTCCTTGATCGGCAGGTTCAGGCTGATCGGGTGCGATTGCTGCAAATTGGCGCCAAAGCTGTCGGTTCCCGCGATCGGATTCATTGCAATCTTTCCGTAAGCCGCGGTCGTGCCCAATGCGACGGTACCATCATGACAACTTAGGCAAAGGCTGCTGGAGCCTTGAAGCACCGGTTGTGTCGTTGTGTTTGCGGCGGTGCTGCTGGTGTAGGTGGAGTAGGTTTGCTTCGAGAGTGTCTGGTTCCACAGCGGCGTGGCCCCACCGACGCCGCTATGCGGCGCGTGACAGTAGACGCATCCCAACGCGAGTGGACCCTGGGCCTTGCTTCCGGGGCCGAGATTATGGTCGCCCAGAACGTCCGTCGTGATCTGTGCGGACAGTACGCCCACAAACAGCAACAACATTGCGCAGAAAAATGAAGCCCTAAGTTTCACTGACCCGCCCTCACCGGCTTTGCTACTCCGTAGTATTGAAAGACCTGGACGCGCCGGTTAAATGAATCGACCACAAAAACCTTGTCTCTGCGGTCGATGAATAAGCCCGAAGGCAGCTGGAATTCTCCGAACCCGGTTCCTTTCTGGCCGAAGTAGTAAAGAAGCTGTCCTTCGCGATTGAAAACCTGCACCACGCCCCAAAGGCCATCGACAACGTAGAGGTGACCTTCCGAATCGAAGCCGATTCCTTTGGGACGGAACATTTCGCCGGTTTCGTCGCCGAGTTTGCCTATGACGTATTGCACGTTTCCGGAAAGATCCATCACCTGCACGCGGAAATTCATTGCGTCGACTACGGCGAGGGAGTTTCCTTCGAGGCGAAGCTCGGTCGGGAAATTGAACTCGCCGACGGCGGAGCCGTGCTTGCCAATGGTCTGGAGCACATCGCCCTTCATGTCGAGCACGAATACCTGGTCGCGCAGCGTGTCAGTGACATAAATGCGCTGGGCTGCGGAATCGACGGCGATGCCGGTCGGACGCTTGAAGAATCCTTCGCCGCCTTTCAAACTGCCGATGACGCGCTTGAACTTGCCACTGGGCTCAAAGACGAAAATCTTGCCGGCTTCCGAGTCGGTCACATAAATGTTGTCGGCAGAATCGACGGCCACACATTGAGGGCTCTGCAAGCCATTTTTCTCGTTTCGGCGCGCGATGAATTTGTACTTGTGGTGCTCGAAGTCGAAAACGTGAATACCGCGAGCGCCGGGGTCGGTAATGATCGCGCGACCGTGGGAGTCGACGACCACGCTGTAGGGGCGCATCATGAAGTAATGGTCGGGCTCGCCGGCAATGACGTTGAGCACCTTCGTCCAGAATCCCGGCTTCTTCTCTATGTCCCGATCGGAGGTGAAGCTGTTTTCCCAAACTAGTTTTCGGCCATCATTCAGAAGAAGTTCAGGCGGAGCTTCGGCGGGCTTCGTCTTGGGCCGCTTGGAGGCGCAGAGCGGCGTAAGACCGAAGAGGACTGCGCAAGCCAAGACGAGCCATGTGTTCTTCCGGTTTAGAACCAGTTGAACCATCGGTTCACTCCGATGTAGAAGGAATTTAAATTACCAGCCGGAACTCCTGACACACTGATCGCCTGCAGGAATCTTGAATAGCCGCCGACGAAATACATCTGCCGCCATTGGTAGTGAGTGGTCACTCCTATCTGTTCGAACGAGAGCATCGAATTCAAGGTATCGCTCTTGGTATTACTAGACGCCCGGGAGTAGTTGGCAGCAAACGCAAATCGCCGGGCCGGGGAGGTCGAGGCGGCAAATGCGTAGGAGTGTCCGCCGTAGAGAACGATTGCTTCTGGGTTCAGCACCGGATTAGGAATAATTGGCGGTGGCGTCAAGCCTGCAATGGTCTGAATTGCAATCCCATTCGATTCCTGGTAACTGGCGGACGCCGCGAACCACTTTCCGGCAGACAAGCTTGTCGAATAGCTGTTGCTTGCAGAGCTGGCTCCCTGCTGCATCGTCATTCCACTTCGGTTGGTGTTCGCGCCTGCACTCCAGTAAAGCGGACCGAAACGGTGCTGCACCGTGCCGGAAGCGTTGTAAGTGGACGTCATGTAGGTGACTAGCAGCGTCTGTACGTTCTGAGAGTAGCCAAAGCCGAGACCGAAATTCCACCCAGCGATTCCGCGGGAATATGTGGCAGAGTCGCTAAAACCAAAGACCGTGGCGGGGTTGTTATCTTCGCGATTGCCGGTTCCGGACATGTTCGCACTGAAGCCACCGCCCAACAGTTGGTGCGAGAATCGGGCAATGCCCGTATACGAGGTCACCCCAAAATTAGTGCCAAGCCATGTTTGTACGCGGCGCTGGATTTCTCCGCTGAGCGACAGACTATCCAAAGGCGTGTAGTCGACGACACCGATCATGGATAGAGAGTGACTTCCCGAAATAGGAGTAATTTGCTCGGCATTGCCGCCTGCCGCCAGAATCTGCTGTGTGACCGTGCCGCCCAGATTGTCGTCAAAGTCAACGGTGCCGCCGACGGAAACCTTGCTCCAGGGGTGGAGCGCAGCCGTGGTCGTGAATGTGTCGGCACTGGAGTCGCCGTTGAATGTACTGCCGGTGAAATAGTCGTAATTGTTGGAATAGCGGCTGAAACTGGTGGAGAGATTTCCCTGAAGCGGCAATCGATGTGCGGCACTGAAGTTCCAGGTATCGGTGCTGACGTCGGATGTGGAGGTACCTTCCGAATCGGTCAGCAAGAGCGGGACATCGCTGTTTGAAACGGAATGGCTATATCCGCCATTCAGATTGAAGCCATCCCAAACGTAACTCGATCGAACGGTGAAGTTTTTCGCCGCTGTGGTTCCATCCGAGTTTGTACCGTAAATAGAGTACGCACTATGGGTAAGCTGGAATTGCGCCGTTACAGAGGGCAGATCCGGCAAAAGAGCTGACCAGCCGACTGTAAGTGCGTCGCTGTTCCCGTGCGTCGTAAAGTCGGGCAGACCGGGCACCCCGAAATTTCCCTGGCTATTGAACCCCTTCGTGTAGCTGATTGAGCCCGGAAATCGGCTACCTCCAAATATCGCGCTCGATAGGTTGAAGCCGCTGCTGCTCGCGATATTTTGAGAATTAGAATTGGCCCGGGATTGATCGTAGTAAGGCTGAAAACTGAACGAGAGAAAATTTGGCTCGTAGTAGAAGCCGGAGAGATTTCCGGTTCCGTTCCAGTCAATGTTGTGACTGGACTGAATGATGTTGCCATAGCTTCCGGTGTATCCCGTCCCGAGGTTGGCGGTTGCACTACTGAGCTTCAGGTTATCCGTGAGAGAGACCTGAGCGACGCAGTGGACTCCCAGCACCAGGGCGAGAACGGCTATGCAACTCGAGATTGTGAAGCTCTTTTTCACCGCAAACTGACCGTCCGATTCGAATTAGAGTTCCTGTACCTCTGCGCCTTTCCGAAGTCTTTGGTCGAGCTGTGTGCGCAAGCGGTCCGCTTTCTGCCTGCGCAGATTGTTACTGAGTTGGACTCTGACCTCCGCGAAGGTTCTTTTTCGCGCTGGATCATGCTTGTTCAGGCGAATAATCGTATAGGCGCTGCCCAGTCTCACCAGGTCGCTGACCTGTCCGGGGCTCAGGCTGCTGAGGACCTTCACGATCTCGGGAGGCAACTCCGCACTGGGAACTGCCTTGTGATCTCCAAGGTCCACGCGATAGTCATCTTCCGAAATCTTTTCGGCCAGGAGACCAAATTCCTTATATGATTTCGTGGCTTTCGCCTGCCTCAACGCATCGTCAGCACGCCGTGCCGCTTCCTTTTGCTGCTCGGGGTTCGGGCTTTCCGGCGGGAGGATCGAGATGGATTGGAACTGGAACTGGTCGGGAACCTTGAACTTTTCAGGGTTGTGATCGTAGAAAGCCTTCGCTTCGGCAGCGGTGACGACGGATTTTGCATCAATTTCGGATTTCAGAAGGGCTTCAATCAAAAGGGAACGCCGGATTTTGTTTACCAGCAGAACCTTTGAGCCATGGAAATCCTGCCTCAGAACATTTTCGTACTCGGAATCACTATTGAACTGCTTGCGGAAATTGGCCTGCGCTTTTGCCAACCGGGGCGCAGGAATCGTCAGTTTCCGTCGTAGCGCTTCCTGGTAGACCAACTCTTCGAAGATGATCATCTGCATGGCGCCTTTTCGAATTTCGGGCTCCATGGCTTTCGGAAAAGCGCCGTTGTGCTGATTCGCATACGGAAAGATGGTGTACATCTCGCGCAGCAGATCAGACTGCGTTAGCACAACTCCATTTACTCGCACTACCGGCGTGTTGAGATGCGCTACCGGGCCGCTTTGAGCGATGGTGGGTCTATGAGATGCCACCTGAGCATTCACGGAGCTTACGATTGCAACCACCAGGACGGCTATGAGTGCTTTACGCTTCATACTTCCTTTCACTTCGTAAAAAGGGGGAGGGAAACCCTTTCCTCCCCCCGAGTTCAATTAAAAGAAACGAGAATCAGTACCCGTCCGTGACTGTTACGGCACTACCGTTGTTCATTTCGTTCGCCTCAGCGCCATGGCACTGGCGGCAGAACTGCGCGGTAGCGTTGAACCCGGCATTAGTCGCACCCGGATCGTAGTTGCCACGAATGCCGAAGTACGTCTTGTAGTAGCCCTGGACGCCTCCGATTTTGCCCTTGAAGACATTCATCACGTGCTGGTTATGGCAGCTCGTGCAAACCACAATGGGCTTGTTGTTGTACGCTGCAAGGTTGGCGGTGAAACCGTAGTTTGTCGCGAACAGAGTTGACTTTGGACCGTTCATGGTGATGGTGCCGTCACCGTTGTCGGTGCAGTCCCACTGATAATGTGTAGGGTCGCAACCGACGTCCGCGTTCTCGCCTACCGGATGGTCGTTGCCGTAGCCTGCACCGGTGGTGTCATTGCCCAGCAGGGTCGGGATCGGAGTCGCGCCGTAGCCGGCGGGCAGGGTCTCGTACACCTGGTTGGTCATCATGGTGCCCTTTGCCAGTTTGCCGTCATGGCAGCTGAGGCAGAGCAACAATCCGCCGACGCGAGGATCGGAGCCACCGAGGTGGATGTCACCCGAGAGGTTGGCAGGCGCGACGAAGACGTACTTTCCGTTGTCGCCAAATGCAAACGACTGGTTGTAGAGAGGCTGCACGTCCTGACCCCAAAGGGCTACCCAGCTAGTGCTGGGATCGCTCGTCGCCCTGCCGTTGCCGGCGGGGCCGCTGTGCGGGGCATGACAGCCCGCGCAACCACGGCCATGGTTGTTGTGTGCGCCGAGGACATCACCGCTCGGCGAGTAGTTCTGCGCCATCGCCATTCCAGCAGCGAAAACGAGGACCACAAGGATTACCAATACTTTCTTCATTACAGAGGACCTCCTGATGATTAAAGAGCTTGCTTTTGACTGCTTACTGCTGTGTGGTCTGTTACTGCCGGGGAGTGGTGTACAACCCGCTCCCCGGTTTTGGCGGCCCGCGGACCGCCAAAGCTTGTTGCTATGGCGCAGATGAATTCTGTGTTTCTTTTGCGATGTTCTGTTTCTGGCTGCCCGACTGCACTGTTCCCTTTTCAGCCGGAGCTTTGTCAGGGGGCAGTTCTCCGGCTTTCTTTGTGCGTTCTTCCTCGCGCTGTTTCTTCTCGGCCTTGGCTTCGGCGTCCGTGACATAACGGAAGATCTGAATGCGGCCGGGCTGCATCTCCGAGGTGAAGACGCGATTGTTCTTGTCGATGTAAATGCTGCAAAGATTGGTGAACTCGCCGGGGTACTTTCCATAGCCGCCGAAGTAAATCAGCAACTGTCCCTTGCGATTGAATACCTGGACACGGGCGGCCATCGTGTCGGTGACCCAGATATGGCCGTCGCTGTCGATCGCAATTCCCTTCGGGCGCTGGAAGCATCCGGGAGCGTCGCAGTTCTTGCCGAATGTGCTGATGAAGTTTCCGTCGGCGTCGAAAATCTCGACCCGGTCGTTCAGGGTATCGGTGACGTAGAGATTGTCGTCGCTGTCAACGGCGACGCCGGTTGGCCAGGCGAACTGGCCTGGATCCGTGAGTTCGTGATTCTTCCCGGTGGTTCCGATCTTCCGGATCAGTTTGAAACTGTCGAGGTCGTATACGAGAACCTGGTCTAAATCGACATCGGCGACATACAGGAACCGGTTCTCGTTGTCGACAGCGAGGCCGTCGGGAGTAATGAGACCGCCCTCAATCGTATCCTGGAGTTTGTGATCCGGACCGAAGACGAGGATGCGATGGAAGCCACTGTCAGAGACAAATAGCCGGTCCCCGTCGTCGATGGCGAGACCATTGATAGTCTTGAAATTCGCGTCAACGTGATCCTTTATCAGGTGACTTTCTTTGGTTTCCGGATTAAACATGAAGATGGCACCGACGCGGTAATCCGCCGTGTAAACCGTGCCTTTCGAATCCACCGCGATTCCATTTGGCGCGATGAGTTGGAATGGGATCTTCACGTTCTTGTCTTCCATGACCGGCTTCGATCCAGCCAGGCGATCCATCCAACTGGATCTCGGTTTTTCCTTCTTGGCGTCGCGCTCGATCTTTTCGCCGACGTAGTAGCCGATGGTGCGAATGCGGGCGATCGACGGGGGATTGGGGAAAACAATCTTCGAGAGGTCAAAATCTTCCAAGGCCGGCTCGCGACGCTGCGGGACGGTGGAGGTTGGCTGTTTCTTGTTCTTCTTTCCCGCATAGGCCGGGCCGGGAAGGACCACCGCACCCACCAACAGCATGACCAGTGCAACCAGCCAGTTGGCGACTATCGAGCGACTTTTGCAAACTCTCAACATCTCAACTCCCCTACACATCAGTGCTGCATGAATTCTTGCGGTGTATGGCACTGGCCGCAGAATTTGCGGTCATTCTTCATGTCATTGACCAGCAGATCCGGTTGCGCCGAAGAATGCGGTTGATGGCAGCTGAGACACGTCAACTGCGTTTTGACTTTGTTCGGATCCTTTAAATCCATGACACTCGACGTTGGGTGTCCGATGACCGGGTGTCCGAGTCCATACTTCAGGGGCAGAGCTACGGTCTTATCGAAGTAATTCCCGGGCAGAAGCACCTTGCCATCGAAAATGCTGACCAGATCTTCGCCTTCAAGCTTCTTCGGATTTCTGTCAGGACCGTGGCACTCGAGACAGAGGTCGTTCACGGACTTGGCGCGAAGCAGATGCTCGTTGTCTCCGCCGTGCGGTTCGTGACACGTCGCGCAACCTTGTTGGAAAGCGGGCTGATGCAGATATTTCTTCTTGCCCTGCTCAGCCTGGTCGGTATGGCAGGCCAGGCATGCACTCACCGGATCCGGTTGCAGGAAGCCCGGCGAACGCCCGGCATGGGGGTTGTGACAATCGGTGCAATCGCCCATCGCACCGGGGTGCTGAACTTTCGCCTTTTCGATCTGCTCTTCTTTATCGGAGTGGCAAGTAAGGCAGAGTTCCTTGCTTGAGGCCTGGGTCAGAACGACTTTTCCGTCCTTCGGCGGCTGGTGGCAGGTGCTGCAAGAGTCCTTGCCACCCTGGAAAGGCGCATGCACGAAGGCTTGCATTAATTTGGGAAGTTTGGACTGGTGCGGATCGTGACAGCTCAAGCAGTCGGCCGTTGCGAACGGTTGCCCGTCATGGGCTTTCACCAGGCTCTCGTCTTTAACATCGTGGCAGTCGAGGCAAAGCGCCGGCGCGTCCTTGGTCAGGTGATAGCGGAATTCTCGCTTCGTGGGGTCGCCTACCTTGTGGACGTTGTGGCAGGTGTCGCAGCCCATGTCGAGCGCGGGGTGCCGGCTACCGCCCTTCGGAATATCGACGCCGGTCTTGTGGCAGTTCAGGCAAAGGTTCTGATTTGCATCGCCACTCGTGGGCTTCAGCAACTGGTTCTTGTTGTCGGAAGTGTGCGGGTCGTGGCACTTGATGCAGTCTCGAACCGCGGGCGGGTGAACCTTGCCTTTCAAGTCTGCGGCATTCTTGTCGGCATGGCAGGTCAGGCACAGGGAACCCGGGGTCGAAGTGATCAGCTTGACATGCGTGATTTTGCCGTCTTTGGAGTTGCGAATCTCGTGGCAACTGGTGCAGCCCATGGCGATCGCGGAGTGAACGAACTTGCCCTGCGATTTGTCGCTGTGGCACTCGATGCACTTTGCGGAATCGGTGTTCTTATCCAGCGGGACCGGATGCTGTACCCCATACAGCTGGGATGTTGCGAGCGCCAGTCCAACACCGAAGATCGTCCGCACTACACCTTTCACAACTACCTCCACTGCGAGCAGGTGGAGAGTGCAATACGCTGACCGGAACCCCGGAAAACGTGAAGGGCCTCCAGTACGAATTCGCTAAATGGTTGACAATAAACGAGCATTCAGGTTCTAGAGAGCCCACGCCAGATAGCACCAAGGTGCCTAACATCAACAGAATCCGTCACTTACGTGCCATATTCGTGAAAACGCCGATGGGTGATTTCACGGCCAATGTGCGGGAGATCGCCCTGTCGCGGGAAAGAACCAAGGGAGGCGCCGCCGGACCTGATTGAATGCGCGATCTCGTCACATCGATGAGTGATTTGGCCCACTTTTCAGCAGATTCGCCGATTCATCACAGCCGCTAAGCTGCACTGAGGACTACAGTTGCGGGGAACGTCGGGTCTTGGACTCGCAGTTGCAGTGATGATGTGGTTGGAAAAGGAGCCCAGCATCATGGGTGTATCTGCGCTTTGGACGAAGTTCTATAAAACGCTGGCCTCGATTCGTACCGGAGTCATCCTTCTCATAATTGTTGTGATCTTTTCAGCCGCCGGGACCCTGGTAATGCAGCGGCCGACGAGCGAACCCGGACAATTGGAGCGAGCCTACTCCCCATCGACACTCGCACTGCTGGATCGCATCGGGTTGACGGATGTGTTCCACTCCTGGTGGTTCCTGTCCCTCCTCGCGCTGGTCAGTCTCAGCATCATCTTTGCTTCGCTTGAGCGCTGGCCGAACGCGTGGCGGTTTTATGCACGACCGTACCGCCGGCCTGAACCTCACTTCCGCGCCGCCCTCCCCCACCGCACGACGATTCCAATTCGAGATGCGGATGAGGGAATCGAGGCAGCCGAGAGGGCTTTTCGCAAGCTGAGGCTTCCGACAGAGCGCATCTCCGGCAGCGAAGGCACTTCGTTGTACTCGGAAAAGCATCGTTTTGCGGTGCTGGCGGTTTACGTGATCCACGCCAGCCTGTTGTTCATCTTCGCCGGCGGAATCGTTGACGGACTACTTGGCTACCGCGGCTTCATGAGCATCGACGAAGGCCAGACTACGAACCGATTCCTGGTCCGAACCGCCAAGGGCGAATTCCCAAGGACATTGCCGTTTTCGATCCGGTGTGACGAAGCTCGCCAGGAAAACTACAAAGACGCCGAGAAGCGCGACACCGGCATGCCGAAGAAGTATTGGTCGAAGCTCGACGTAATCGAAAACGGGCAAGTCACCAAGACGAAGCAGATCATCGTCAACGACCCGCTGGTGTACCGCGGCATTCGGCTGTTCCAGGCAAGCATGGGACAATCCGGAACGCTGCGATTCGCGACGCTCGTAATCAGCGATGCCGCAGGCAAAACGCAGGAAGTCAAGCTGAAGCCTGGCACGACAGCACCGCTTGGGCCTGACACCTCTATAACGTTCGCGAAATTCGTACCTGACTTTTACATCCAGGACAACGACGTCTACACCAAGTCGGAATCACCGAATAACCCGGCGCTCGGTTTTGTGGTGACGAAGGCAGGACAAGAGCACAAGGCGTGGATATTCGTCGCCAACGGCATGACCGCCGATGTTCCAGCCCTGGGTATGAAGCTGACGCTCACCGGCGGCGAAATGAGGAACTTCACGGGACTCGAAGTTTCTTACGAGCCCGGCCAGTGGGCGGTATGGACCGGATGCCTGCTGATGGGCGTGGGCCTGGTTATCGCGTTCTACGTAATCCATATGCGGTTCTGGGCGATCGCCGTTCACGATGAAAGACAAGGCCTGGTGTTGTGGGTCGGCGGTGCATTCAACAAGAACAAGGAAGGGTTTGAAGACCGTTACAAAGCCCTGATTTCCGCCATCGAACGAGAGATACAGGCTCGCGAGTCACAACCGCCAATTTCGAATAACAAAAATAAGAAAGCGAAAGAATCTGCGCGCGAAACCACCACGATGGTTGTGTAATCGCGGCATGGAATCGGAGAAATAAATGTCGAGAGCAAAGGCACAACAGCAACCTGCGGCAGCCGGAGGAATGTTCCTGGTGCTGGTAGCGCTGGGAATGGCGTTCCTGCTGTTTACCGCATTCTTAAATGTCATAAAGGCAAAGGCCGGGGCTCCGCTGGCCAACGAGAGCAATATGCTGTACATGGCGCTGGTGTTCTACGCGGGCGCCGGCGCGCTCTACATGGGATACGGCGTCACCGGGATCGAGCGGTATGTAAGTTACGCATCTTTCGCCACGCTGCTTGGGTTCCTGGCGAACACGGCAGCCGCGGCGCATCGCTGGTACATCGCCGGACGACCACCGTTCTCCAACATGTACGAAATGTTGTTGAGCTTCGTCTGGACGCTGGCGCTACTGACGCTGGTTGCCGAGCGGTTCTACAAGGTCAAGATCATCGGCAGCGTGACCATGCCCTTGGCGGTGGTCAGCGTCATCCTGATGCAATTGATGCCGTCGGAAGTTCGCCCGCTGGTTCCGGCGTTGCAATCGACCTGGCTGCACGTCCACGTCACGCTGGCGATGCTGGCTTACGCTGCCTGTGCCGTGAGCTTTGCGCTCTCGATGATGTTCCTGATACAGGACAAAATGAAGACCGAGACATTCCAGGCGCTGACCGCTGCTGGAATGGTCGCGGTGTACAGCTCGATGATGCTCCGCTTCAACAATGGCGGATTTAATGTCATCGCGTGGGACCCAGCGGCGAAGGAAGAGGTTTTCGTAGCGCAGAATGTGCGCCTGTTCGTCACGATCCCGGCATTAGGCGGATTGTTCGTGCTTGTGTTGCTCTCGGCACTGGTACCGCTGGTGCTGTACGCGATTGCCCGGATTAACAAAGACGAGTCTTTTGATGGCTGGGCGAACCGGTTTATGTTCATCACCATTGTCCTGCAGATCATCGGCGTAATCATCCTGGCGATCCGCATGCGCGGGGGAGAGTATCCCTCGGCTTCGCCAGACATGCCCGGGATGTTCCCGACGGCGCTGCCGGCAAGCCCGTTCATTCTCTCGGGTATCGTCGGTGGAATTTTCGCCGGACTACTGTACCTGCTCCTGCTATGGCGCCGCAGCGGTCTCGAATCGATGCTCCCCTCCACCGAAAACCTCGATCGGCTGACCTATCGCACGGTAGCCATTGCGTTCCCGCTGCTGACCGCGATGATAGCCACCGGCGCCTACTGGGCCAACCAGACGTGGGGTTCGTACTGGAGCTGGGATCCAAAGGAAACCTGGGCCGCGATCACATGGCTGGTTTATGCCGGGTACCTGCACATGCGAATCACCCGCGGTTGGCGTGGGCGTCGCGCGGCGTACTTCGCAATCTTCGGGTTCATCGTTGTGATCTTCACATTTTTCGGAGTGACCTACCTGTTACCGAGTATTCACGGCTACGCAACGATGTGAGCGGCTTTCAGACCTCCTGATAGCTCACCGCTGCCTTTTCACGATACGAGGGTCGACCAGACCCTCGTTTTTTTGCCGGCCTCCGGCATACCCCGTAGGTCACAAGTGGCTTGTGAGGCGGGTTGCGGGGATTGATAATGGAGTCAGCACTCAACATTTCAGGGAGACAGCGGGTGAGCCGGGTTCGACTGAACTGGCAAATGAAGGCCGTACTGCCGGTCGCGGCAGTGCTAGTGAATGGCCTCCTGCTGTTTGTGCTGGTCACGCTCTCGCAGGAGAACACGCAACGCAACACGGTGCTGGTGATTGCCACAGCGGGCGCGGTGGCGATCTGTGCCGTGATGATCATGGTGCTGGCAGTCGTGGTTCACCGGCCCATGACCGAGTTGCAGGAGAAGATCGAACGGGTCCGCGAAGGCGATCTGACCGTCTCTGTGAATTTTGCGGACCGCAATGATGAGATTGGTGACCTGGGCAAAGACTTCAACGACATGGTACGGCAGCTTCGGGAAAGCCGCGAGGAGATCCAGCGACTGCACCGCACGCAGATATCACGCGCCGAGCACCTGGCTACACTTGGTGAATTGGCGGCGGGACTGGCGCATGAAATTCGCAATCCGCTGGCCGGCATCGCCGGCGTGATGGATGTGATTGGTCGCGACCTGCCGAAGGAGAGCCCCGCCCGTTCGGTGCTGAAGGATGTGCGAAGCGAGGTAGTGCACATCAATCGGATCGTCTCCGAACTGTTGGAGATCGCAAGGCCTAAGCAACCGGAATTTCGCAGGGCCGACTTGAACGCCACCGCCGAGCACGCGGTAATGTTTGCGAGGGACCATGCGGCTTCCCGAGGCGTCGAAATCGAGTTGACGAAGGATATGGAGGGAATCGAGATCGAGCATGACGCCGGACAGATTCACCAGGTTCTGTTGAACCTACTGCTGAACGGCGTTCAGGCGTGCGATCAAGGTGGCAAGGTTGTACTCCAGGTGGCGCACACCGAAGATTCCGTTCAGTTGACGGTAGTGGATACTGGAAAGGGAATCCCGCCGGAGATCATCGGGAATATCTTCCGGCCGTTCTTTACTACAAAAGGGAATGGAACAGGATTGGGTTTGTCGCTGGCGCGGCGAATGGTAGAGGGCCATGGTGGCCGGCTGGAGGTTTCCAGTTGGGTTGGGAAAGGCAGCCGGTTCGTTGTGTCGCTGCCCAAAGAGCGCCCGCAAACGGTTGGGGCGTAGTAGATTGGTAACAGGAAATGCCTGCCGAAAAAGTGCTGATTGTAGATGACGAAAAGCTGGTCCGCTGGACCCTGCGTCAAAAGTGCCAAGAGTGGGGCTACCAGGTACTGGAAGCGGAGACCGGCACGGCGGGACTGCGCCTGATTCACTCCGAGTCGCCGGATCTTGTTTTGCTCGACGTCCGATTGCCGGACATCAATGGTTTACAGGTTCTGGAGCAGCTGAAGCAGAACGGCGAAATGCCGCGCGCAGTCATCATGATCACCGCCGACGCACGCGTTGATGACGTCAAATCCGCGATTAAGCTCGGGGCTTACGATTTCGTGGAAAAAGCGCCGGATTTCCACGACGCGCTGGAAGTGACGATTAAGAACGCACTGGAAGCGACGCGGCTTCGGAGCGAGGTCGAGTCGCTGCGTGGCGAAGTGCGGAGGCGCTCGGGATTCCACGATGTCATCGGCACCTCCGGCAAGATGACGGAATTGATGAGTTTCGTCCGCAAGATCGCGGTGAGCGAAGCGACGACGATCCTTATCCAGGGCGAAAGCGGAACCGGCAAGGACCTGATCGCGAAAGCCATTCACTACCAGAGCCGCCGCCAGAACAAACCGTTCATCGCGATCAACTGCTCGGCCATCCCGGAAACCCTGATGGAAGCCGAGTTGTTCGGGCATGAGCGCGGAGCCTTCACCGATGCCAAGGCAATGAAGCGCGGATTGTTTGAGGTCGCCGATGGCGGAACGTTGTTCCTCGACGAAATCGGCGAACTTTCGCCGCTGCTGCAAGCCAAGTTACTGCGCGTGCTGGAAGATCAACTGGTGCGGCGGGTCGGCGGGGTCCGCGACGTGCAGGTAGATGTTCGCGTGATTGCGGCGTCGAATCGTGATCTCGAAAAAGCTGTGCAGGATGGCGAGTTCCGGCAGGACCTTTATTACCGCCTGGCAATCATCTCGGTTTTCCTGCCGCCGCTGCGCGACCGCAAGGAAGACATTCTGCCGCTGGTCGAGTTCTTCATGAAGCGTTACAACCGGAAGTTCCGCAAAGAGATCAAGGGCGTAACGGAAGAAACCAGCAAGCTTCTCCACAAGCACGACTGGCCCGGCAACGTTCGAGAATTGAAGAACGCCATCGAGCGCGCCATGATCCTTGAGGAAGAAGAGATGCTGCACCCGGATTACCTTCCATTCGCTGTCGGAAAACGCGCGGCAAGCGGGATGACGGCATTTGAGGCAAGTTCGACCGGAAACGGCTCGCGAGAGTTGGGGAACGGTCGTGCGCTGCCGAAACTCAGCATTCCCGACGGCGGCACCTCGTTGGAAGAGGTAGAACGCGCCTTCGTGGAAATGGCGCTGACGCAGGCTAATGGAAACCAGACGCAGGCCGCAAAGCTGCTCGACATCAGCCGCGACGCGCTGCGATACAAGCTGAAAAAGTTCAACTTAGGGCATGGCGACGAAATAGACGAGTAGCCTCCCTATGCGAACTAAACTCGGACCCGGCGTTTCATACTGGACTGTCAATGCGCTGACGTTTACTTGATGCGGAGGGGCCCGAATTCTGCTAACTCCGCCAGCGTAGTTCCTTCCAGAAACCCGACGAATTCATTCCGCACTTGCTTCCATCGGGAATGCGCCGGGCACGGTGCATCGTCGTTACACACTCCGGTTCCCAGGACACACTCCAACTGGGTTGTGGAGGAGTCGAACAGCGAGACAATGTCCAGCAGCCGGATCTCCGTGGCTGGCACTGCCAGGCGATAGCCGCCACCGGCACCACGAGTAGCCTCGATCAGGCCGGCGTTGCGCATGACCAGCATGATCTTGGAAAGGTAATTGGACGGAACCGAGGCTTCTTCGGAAAGCTTTCGCCCGAGGACGGTTTCGCCAGACTGCATGCGAGCCAGACAACTGAGTGCGCGAATCGCGTACTGCGAAGTCGTGGAAAGCATGGTTCTCCCCCGAAAGCCATGGGTACTCTGCCGATTGATGCTCGGGGGAACATCCCGCCAGAGTTCGGCTGAGCATAGGCCCCGCTGGTTTGCGCCACCGTGACGGCAATCACGGCTCGTCGTGCGAAGGATCACGGTACAAAATCGATTTAGACTTGAGTATCGAAGTAGATGGAGCTTGCCCGCGGCCGGGCCGAACCAGGGGAAACACCCGCGAGCTAGCTCCATCGCCTATCAGAGCAGGATCCCGCTCCCCTTTTCAATCCACCTGCTCCAACTCCACACTCAAATCGATGCTCTAAGGCTGAGTACTGCTATGGCCGAAGAGACCTCTACCACTCGACGCACCGCCCACGAGATTTTCGAAAAGGTCATTGAAAGTGCCGCCGATGAATTGAAACGTTCTTCCCGTGCGCTCGCGTTCTCGGGAGTCGCCGGTGGTATGGGCATGGGACTGACGGGACTGTCGGTGGCGGTTGCACAAAGCGTGCTTGGCGACGGAGGCTGGCAGCAGTTTGCGGCGCTAATGTTCTACCCTCTCGGCTTCGTCGCCGTCATCATTGGCCGGGCTCAACTCTTCACAGAAAACACGCTCTTTCCGGTGGCGTTGATCCTGACCGAACGAAAACACGTCTTTAACACCCTGCGATTGTGGACAGTCGTGTTCCTGGCAAACATCGGCGGGGCCATGTTGTTTGCGCTCGTAACGATGAAAACCGGAGCCCTGCCCTATGACGTCGGCATTCGGCTGGCGGCTCTCGGCATCCGCTCGGTTGCGGGCAGTTCCGGGCATATCTTCTGGAGTGCCGTGATTGGCGGTTGGATCATCGCGCTCATGGCGTGGACGGTGACGGCGAGTCACTGGACGATAGGCCAGATTGCGGTGGTCTGGATGCTCACCGTCATCGTTGGGATGGGGCGTTTCGCCCACTGCATTGCCACCAGTGGTGAAATTCTCAGCGCGGTGTTCACCAGCCAGGTCGCGTTTTCAACGTACGGCCACTGGCTGCTGTTTGCCACGCTTGGAAATATCCTCGGCGGAGTCACATTCGTGACCCTGCTCAATTTCGGGCAAGTAAAGCTGGAGGAGTAACGAAATGCGAGTACCGAGCAAACGAACATTGTTATTAGGTATGGCAGGTACGATCACCGCAGGCGCCCTGGCCAGTGCGGGAGCGGTCGTCGCGGCCGGTGCACTGGTGCGTCGCCTGCGTTTGGCCGACATGAGCGGAAAAATAGTCCTGATCACCGGAGGCTCGCGCGGGTTAGGACTGGCAATCGCGCGCGAGTTCGTATCGCTCGGCAGCCGGGTAGCAATCTGCGCTCGCGACCAGGCAGAACTCGAACGGGCTGCTGTAGATTTGCGACAGCGTGGCGGCTCGGTCCTCACCATCGTCTGCGACGTCGCCGACCGTGAACAGGTCGGGCAAATGGTTCAGCGCGTCAAAGATGAGTTTGGCCAGATCGATGTACTCGTCAACAATGCCGGCATCATCAGCGTTGGGCCGATCGAAACCCAGACCATCGACGACTTTCGGGAAACCATGGACGTGATGTTCTGGGGCCATGTGAACACGATCTTTGCCGTGCTGCCGGAAATGAAGCGTCGACGGAGCGGCTGGATCGCCAATATCTCTTCAATTGGCGGCAAGATCAGCGTGCCGCACCTGGTGCCCTACTCCTGCGCGAAATTCGCGAGCACCGGATTGTCGGAAGGTCTCACGGCGGAACTGGCGAAGGATGGAATCCACGTAACGACCGTCATTCCCGGCCTGATGCGCACCGGGTCGCACGTGAACGCCTTCTTCAAAGGCGACCACAAGGCGGAGTACACCTGGTTCAGCCTGTCGGCAACAAGTCCGCTGAGTTCCATCAGCGCTCGCCGTGCCGCGCGATCCGCCGTCAATGCCATCCGGCGCGGCCAGCCTGAATTGATCCTCAGCATCCCGGCGAAACTCGCGGTTGCGGTACATGGGCTGCTGCCCGGAACCACCGCGCGCTTAATGGGACTGACAAACCGCGTATTACCGGGTACCGGCGCCGAGGACAAGACACGACAGCGCGGGCACGAGAGCGAGTCGGCGGTCACTCGTTCGCCGCTCACGGAACTTGGCAAGCGCGCCTCGCGCGAGTACCTGCAAAACCCGGCAAGCTGACGACAGGCGAAATCGGCGGAGCGCGGCCCACACTCATGCGGGACGATGCATCCCACTCGTGAGCGCCCTCGGGTGCACGCATTCTGCAACGTAGGAGCCGACTTATGGCGTCACGAGCGAAAGCCACAGCAATAACCGATCACGATGAAATACGGCGATGGGCGGAAGAGCGAGGCGCGCGTCCGGCGTGCGTTCGCGGAACCGGCAGTAATGACGATGTCGGCATGATCCGCCTCGACTTCCCCGGCTACTCCGGCGGAGAGTCGCTCGAGCAAATCTCCTGGGACGACTGGTTCCGGTCCTTCGACGAGAACGGGCTGGCGCTGTTGCACCAGGAAACCACTGCAGGCGGACAGAAGAGCAACTTCAACAAGTTGATTGCGCGAGCCACCGCGGAAGGCCGCCAGCGCAGCGCACACGCGCGTCGCGGTTCGCGTTCCGCCGGGAGCGGAGGTGCAGGTTCTCGTACAACTCGCGCGCGTAGTGAATCCAGCACTCGACCTCGCTCCACATCTTCTGGCCGCAAATCGACAGGCACGCGCGCTCGCCGGACGGAAGCGCGCGGCGAATCCCGCCGCAGCAGCGCACGCGGCACTCGCTCGAAGTCGAGAACGGGCTCGCGTCGCGCAACGACTTCACGCGCTCGTCGATCTGAAACTCGCGGCAAAACCAGTCGCGGTTCGGCAACCACACGGGGCAAGCGGCGAAGCACGACTGTACGGGGTACCGCAAAAACAGGCACACGTACACGGTCCTCACGCTCGACCTCGCCTTCGTCGCGCGGCTCACGCACGACCTCGCGACGAACGAATGCGCGCGGGGGCCGCAGCAATCGCGGCAATATCGTCGCAATGAAGAGGACGAGCCGGCATCGCCGCACGCGACGCGCCGCCTAACCCCATGCGAACAAATTTCTCCACGGCGGACCGAGGAGACGATCCCGATCCGCCGCCGCCACCTTCGCAGACTCCTCCGGCCCCCGTCGAGGAACCGGAAGACGCACCCTCTCACCGGAATCCGCCGGTCCAGGAACCCGGCCCTCGTCCGGAAAAGAGATATTGAGGCCATGTTTGACGCATTGCCTCTGCCGAGGCCGGCCTCACAGCCGCTATAATTGACGACGGTCCCTTGCCGAATGCACTCGTCGAGCGCGCAACCTGATCTCGTCCCGGCCCAGTCTCCCGCGGAATTAATCCAACGCCACACTCGCACCAGGTGGCACATCGCCCTGATCCTTGGTCTGTGGCTTGTCCTCTATGTTCCCGGATTATTTTCCCCTGCTCTGCTGGACGACGCGGATTCCGTGCACGCCGAAGCCGCCCGCGAAATGCTGCTACGGCACGACTGGAGCACCCTGTACATCAACAACGGCTTTCGGTACCTCGAAAAAGCACCGCTCATGTATTGGGGCATGATCGTCAGCTACAAGGCGTTCGGGGTATCAGAGTGGTCAGCGCGCCTCCCCGTCACTCTCGGCATGCTCGGCCTGCTGCTGTCGACATATTTTTTCGCGCGAAAGCGCTTCGGCGAATCCGCGGGCCTGTACAGCTCCGTGGTATTGGCGACGTCTTTTGGCCCATACATCTTCACGCGCATTCTGATACCCGATCTGCTGGTGGCGTGGTTCCTGCTCATTACGCTCGATTTCTTCCTCCGTGGACTGGAATCGGAGAAACCTTCCAAAGCGGACTGCTGGGGGCTTGCGGCGGCATCAGCGCTGAATGTGCTCACAAAGGGGCTGATCGGGATCGTCTTCCCCGGCGGGATCATCCTCGGGTACTTGATTCTGACGGGAAATCTGAAGCACCTCGCCCGCATGCGCCTTGTCTCGAGCTTCCTCGTCTTCATGGCGATCGCCGCGCCTTGGCACATCGTTGCCGGGTTGCGAAATCCGGCCGCGGGGCAAGCGCGCGGTTTCTTCTGGTTCTACTTCATCAATGAACACTTCCTGCGATATCTGAACGAACGTTTCCCGAAAGATTACGACACCGTTCCTCTGTTCGTTTTTTGGGGAATGCTTTTCCTCTGGCTGGTGCCGTGGAGTGCGTTTGCCTTCCATGCCCTGGCAGATCTGCCAATTCGCCCGCGCGCGTGGGTCGCTGGGGTTTCGTCCGTCAAATCATTCGGCTCCAAGATCGCCAGTATCTGGCGCAATCTTGCGAGCTATGGGCAGGGGCTACCGAGCCGCGAACGTGCGCTGCTGCTCTGCGGAATGTGGATTTTGTTCATCGTCGGATTCTTCAGCTTTTCGAGCCGGCAGGAGTACTACAACATTCCCGCGCTCCCGGCGCTGGCAGTGATTATTGGCGCATGGCTCGGAAAAGAGCAGAAAGCCGCGCCGGAAAGTCCGATCCGGCGTTCGGGACGCCGGATTCTCGCGGCTATTATTGCCGTTGTCGTGCCGTTCTTTACGCTGGCGATGTTCTTGCTTTGGAAGTCAGAATCGGTGCCCAAAGGAACCGAGTTGTCTGACGTTCTCACCAAGAATCCCGGTGAATACGCGCTCTCTTTCGGTCACATCTTTGACCTTACGCCGCGCGCCATGGGGTTCTTCCGCGCACCGCTGGCGATCTCGGCGACGGCAGTGTTGCTGGGCGCCATAGTCGCGTGGTGGTTGCGGCGGCGGAATTTCATAGCGCGCTCCAACCTGGCGATCACCCTAATGATGATCGTCTTCCTGCAGTGCGCGCACAGCGCCCTCGTGACCTTCGCTCCGATACTCTCGTCGAAATCGCTCTCGCAAGCGGTGGAACGGGTATACAAACCGGGCGACGTTGTCGTCATAAACGGCGCTTACGAGGACGGATCGACACTCAATTTCTACGGGCATTTCCAGCTACACGTCATTAACACGCGCGACAATGGCAACCTTTATTATGGGTCATTGTTCCCGGATTCACCGAAGGTCTTCGAGAATGACACCTCGTTCAAACGCCTCTGGGACGGCGATAGGCGAGTATTCCTCTGGACCGAGAAGGACGACATCCCGCGAGCCGTGCTACAAACCCAATATTTCCAGATAGCCAAAAGCGGTGGTAAATACATCCTAAGCAATCAGGCCAACAGCAAGTAGACATGATGGCAGCTTCCATACTGACGGTGACAACGAGGCTCGGGTTACTCATCGCAATCCTGGGCACAATCTCGTCGACGGTGTTCCTCGCATTGGCGAGTGTCGCGGCCGTACGCTTCCGCCGCAAAGCTTCCAAATGGCATGTTCGCGGCGAAGCACAGAACAGGGACGAACTACCCCCAGTCACCATCCTGAAGCCGCTCTGTGGCACGGAACCTAACCTCGAAGACAATCTTGAGAGCTTTTTCCGCCTGGATTATCCGGACTACGAGATTGTCTTCGGCTGTCGTGAATCCGACGACCCTGCGCTCGAGGCAGTTGCAAACCTTCGCGCAAAGTATCCCAAGGTGACCGCACGTGTCGTGCTATCCGGGTATCCGGTGTGGCCGAACGCGAAAGTTTTCTCGCTCGCGAAGATGATCGCGGCGAGCAGCAACGACTATTTCGTCATCAGCGACAGCGACATCCGCGTTCAACCGGAATTCCTGCAGAACGTCATTCCCCCGCTGCTCGATCCGTGCAATGGCCTGGTCACTTGCATGTACCGCGGTATTCCTGCCCCGGATTTCTGGTCGAAGCTGGAGGCCCTCGGCATGTCGGTGGAGTTACCCTCTGGCGTCATCACGGCCGATATGCTGGAGGGAATGCGTTTTGCCCTTGGCGCAATCATGGCGGTACGGCGCGACGCACTCGAGAAAATCGGGGGCATTGCCGAAACCAAGGACTACTACTCCGACGATTTCGTGCTCGGCAATCTTGTGTTCGAACGATCCGGAATGAATGTTGTTCTCTCGCACTACACACGCGTAGGGCACGTGCTCACGGCGCAGACATTCGGCCAGACGTTTCGAACCCAACTGCGCTGGATGCGCAGCACGCGCTATTCGCGTCCGCGAGGCCACCTCGGAACAGGACTCACGTTCTCGACTCCATTTGGGATACTCGGCCTGATTTGTGCGGCGACACTGAAGATGTGGCCGCTGGCGATCGCACTGTTCGCATGGGGATACCTCAACCGGGTAATCCAGGCCATCGTCATAGGGTGGGGCGTAGTTGGCGACCGGCGCGCGCTCGCGGGCGCATTGTTTTATCCGGTTCGCGATCTGCTTGGCTTCTTCGTGTGGTGCGCGAGTTATCTTGGCGGCAGCAATTTCTCGTGGCGCGGCGAAAGGTATCACTTCACTGAAGGCGGAAGAATTGTGCCGGCCGCGCGCGAGATGGATGAAGTCCTGCTAGGCAGATAGCTTTTGTCGCGCAATATCGTCCTTCCGATACAACACCCCATCCTTCAGACGGAACGCTTCTCCTCTCCATGTGACGGTGTTGCCAAGGAAACTGGCAATAAATACGACCACGCCGATGGCGTCGCGCAACGGTACCAGCCAGAGGTTCCGCCGGCAATGCGCGTCCAGCACCACCCATCGTGCGTACGAATAGGTCGAAAGAAAGCGCACGACGGCAACAAGCGCCAAAAGCGCCAGGCTCCACGGAGCGAATCCTGCGAATATTGAGGCGATGATCGCCCACGAAAGACCATACGTGAAAATGATCCCCGCATACGCGGATTTGCGAAGATCGCGCATCGTACGTCCCCACCTCAGTTGATGCTCGTACATTTGGCGAAACGAATAAGCGGGCAGGAAGGTTTCAACGACAACCCCGGCTAGCGCCACCCGGTAGCCCGCGTGAAATGTACGGAAGCCGAGTTCGTAATCGTCGGCGAGGAAGTTGGACAACGGTTCGAGGCCGCCGATTTCGGCGAGGACTTTCTTGCTGATCGCCAATGTGGAGCCGAGTGCAAATTTGATGCCGCGATCTACCACCAGGGCCGAGAGGATTCCCCCGGCGAAGTCGGCGATGATCATCGACTCCACTCGCGACCAGATGCTCTTCTGCGGCACTCCACGATAGAGAGCCGTCACCATTCCAACCTGGGGATCGGCGAAATGGGAAAAGACATCGCTCAGATAATTGGGAGGAACACGGATGTCGCTGTCATTGATGATCACATACTCGTAGCGCGCTTCGCGCACCATCTGCGCAAGGTTGGTCACCTTTCGATTGGTTCCACCGGAGTCGCGACATATCACAAGCCGGATAGCCCGATGCGGAAACTCCCGCTTCAACCGGTCGACTTCGGCGACAGCAGGATCGGACAGATCATTGACGCCGAAGATGATCTCGTACTCGGCCGGATAGTCCTGAAGGCAATGGCTGCGGAATCCCTCGTACATCTCTGGATCGGCACCTTTCAGCGGTTTGAGAATCGATACCGCCGGGGTGAAGTTCGGATCGACGGTGAAGACCTTGCGCCGCCAGTGATAAATGGCCCAAAGCGTCAGCACCAGGTAACCGAAACCGCATCCAGCCAGGATTGCGAACAGCACAGCCAGCGAGTGCAGGGCGAGTGTCATCGGGAAGGGCTCAGCTTAGCAGAGAACACGAACGCGCGAAATCACTCGTATCGAAGTGCCTCGATGGGATCAAGGTGCGATGCCTTCCACGCCGGATAGATTCCGAACACCAGTCCGATCAAACCGGCCGCGGAGAATGCGAAAATCGCCCAGAAGAACGACATCGTGGCCGGAAGAGATGGGAAAACTAGCGGGACGAGCATCGTGATGACTCCACCGACACCGATGCCGAGGACTCCCCCAATACCTGTCAGCGTCATCGCCTCGAGGGTGAACTGCAGGAGGATGTCGCGCTTGCGGGCACCAATAGCCTTGCGCACGCCGATCTCTCGTGTCCGCTCCGTCACCGAGACAAGCATGATGGCCATCACCCCAACGCCGCCCACGATCAGTCCAACGCTGGAGACGGCGAACATGAAGATGAACAACCCGTTCGTCAACTGATCCCAGAACTGCAACAGGCTGTCCTGGCTGAAGACGGCGAAATTGTCCGGCTGATTGGGCGCCAGTTTTCGCCGAACCCGCAGCAACTCGCGAACCTCCTCTTCCGCGCGCGGCATGTCATCCTTGGAGGTCGCCTTGAGGCTGATCCAGTTCTGATCGAGTTCGGGGTGCAACTTGCGGAACGTGAAGTATGGGAAGACCACCTGGTTGTCTTCGGGGTTCGACCCGCCGCTGAATGCGGTCTTCCGCTTCTCGGCCACGCCAATGATTGTGAACAGCTGGCCTTCGATGTTGAGTTCTTTCCCGAGCGGGTCGGAGTTCCCAAACAGTTCCTGCGCGGTGTCATGGCCGATTACTACGACGGGCGAGCGGTTGAGATCTTCGGCCTCGGTGAAATAGCGGCCAGAGTCCATGGACAGATCAAAAACTTGCGTCCAGGAAGCGGTGTCCCCTTCCAATATCGTATTCTTTGCCGTCCGTCCGTTGTACTTCACAGCGTAGGTCCCGGTTTTAAACTGCGGCTGAACGTACCGCAACCCCACGCACGCTGCCTGCACGTGCGGCAGATCCTTCATCGCGATCATGTCATCGTAAGTCAGGCGCTTCCGCTGCAGCACCTCGGGCGATGGCCGGCTGAAGGTAAACGGCTCGAGGTGGAAAGCGAAGATGATATTCGATCCCATCTGCTCCACTGTTGCCTGGACGCTCTTGTTCAAGCCGCGCACCACCGAACTGATCGCGATAACGGTCGTGACACCAATAACGATGCCAAGAACAGTGAGTCCCGAGCGCATCTTGTTCTTGCGGATGGAATCCATCGCCATCCGGATGATCTCACCGACATCGTTACGCTTCGCCATTACAGTTCGAACCTCAGCGCGGTGATCGGATCGAGACTCGCCGCCCGGCGCGCCGGATAAACGCCAAAGAAGATGCCGATGCTTGCGGCGACCAGCAGTCCCACGAGGACAGCCCACAGAGCCACCGCCGATGGCATGCCGACGAACGCGGTAATCGCCTTTGCCACGCCAATACCCAGCGCAACGCCCATCATCCCGCCGAGCAGCGCCAATATCACCGACTCCATCAGGAACTGCCGCAGCACATCCGAGCGTCGTGCACCCATGGCCTTGCGAATCCCGATTTCGCGCGTGCGCTCGGTTACCGAGACCAGCATGATGTTCATGATGACGATACCGCCCACCACCAGCGCAATCGACGTGATCGCGATCATGACCGCAAAGAACGTGCTGCTGATGCTCGCCCAGATCGCCAGGAAGTTCTGGTTGGTTTCGATGGCGAAGCTGTCCGCCGCATCGGGAGCATCGTGACGGCGCGCCCGCATAATGACACGGGCGTCATCGATGGCCTGCTCCATCGGCGTGCCAACATCGTAAGCCTTGCCCCAGATTCGCAACGACTTGTCATGCGAACCATAGGCTTTGAAATAGGAAGTGATTGGCAGGATGACCCAGTTATCGCGGCTGCGGCCCAGGGTTTTGCCCTCCTTCTCCCCTACTCCAACCACCGTGTAGACACGTCCGTCTACGCGAATCTCCTTTCCGATCGGATCGGTGTCCGGCATAAGGTTGTCGAGGATATCGTGGCCGATGATGACGACCGGAGCCGCGGTGTTGACGTCAGTGTCGTTGATGGTCCGCCCGGCGACAAGATCCAGGTCGAAAATCCGGCTCATGCTCGGTGTCCAACCGCGAACGTCGGTGTCTTCGCTGCTCTGCTCCTCGTACTTCACTTTCCCGTTGCCGGAGATCGCGAACGCCCCCACGTCTTTGCAGTGCCGGCAGCTTTCGCGAACCGCCGAGTAGTCTTCCAGCGTCAGATCCTTCCGTTTCTGCGCCTCGAGGAATTCCTCGACGTTCGTAATGACATTGGGGGCTTTGGAGATGATGAAAACGTCGGCACCGAGATTGAACACCTTTTCGGCGACGTAGCCATTGATGCCGTTCACGAAGGTGACGACAGCGATCACGGCGGCCACTCCGATGACGACTCCGGCGAGAGTGACCACCGTTCGCAATTTGTTAGCCCACAACGATTGCAGGGCCAGCCGGACGGCTTCGGCGAGATTCATGCAAACCTGCGCGGCGACGAGGTTCTCACAGTTTAGCAGACGGATGAGCTCGCCCCGTAGACGCAAAAACCTATATTCATTGCACTTCCGTCAGTCCAGGTTTCGCCGTAACTTGCTGTATAGTCAAGCCATCCAACGGAGTCCGGGAACTTGAACACAGGCACATATACAGAACCACTGCGGTCCGAGACGGTGAGGGATTCCCCTAAACTCGGGTGGCTCGCCCGCAAGTTGCGCGAGCCCGGGGTTCTCCTGCGCCTTTCCGCCATTTTTCTGGCAGCGCTCTACGTGCGAACTGTCACTTACGGCTTCGTCTACGACGACCTCGGAATTGTTTTCATCCAGTGGAAGGGCTGGGCCGCTCTCAAATCCCTCTTTCTACATGATCTTTTCGCCTCGGCTTCCGGCACCGGGTCCGACTACTATCGTCCGTTATCGTCGGCTCTAGGCATCATCTTCGTACATTGGACCGGTGGCACTCCCGGATGGTTTCACCTCGCCGCCGTTGCCATTCATGTCACCGCGTTTTATCTGGCATACCTCTTCGGACGCCACCTGTTTCGTTCCGAATGGATGGCCCTGCTGACCGCATTTTTCTACTCCATTCACCCGGCGAAAGTAGAACCGGTCGCATGGGTCGGCAGCAGTTGGTGCGACGGTATCGGTGCTCTTTTCTTCTTCGCATCTCTCATCTGCTACTTCAAATGGCGCGAAACCTCGCGGAACGGCTGGATTGCCGGTTCGCTTCTATTCTATGCGGCCTGCCTGCTCACAAAAGAGACGCTCGCCGTTCTGCCGGGCCTCATCGCGGTACATTTCTGGCTTTCGGAAACCAGCCGCCAAAAAATTCGCAA
Organism: Terriglobia bacterium; assembly: GCA_032252755.1. Taxonomy (NCBI): domain Bacteria; kingdom Pseudomonadati; phylum Acidobacteriota; class Terriglobia; species Terriglobia bacterium. The sequence goes on along the minus strand of JAVUPY010000051.1, from coordinate 125,038 downwards.
AAGCTTTCTCCTTCTGCTTCCTTACGCCATTGCAATCGCCGGATACTTCGTTCTGCGACACATCGCGCTTACGCCTCATGTCGTCAGCGCCGGAGTGGGAAAGCCTTACCTGAAACCTTCCTTCACGGCCACGAACATCTGGAGCGCACCGCTCGCCTGCTGGTGGTACGTAAAGCACCTGGTGTGGCCCACCGGTCTCGCCGTGATGTACGACTCCATCATCGTCACCACGCCCAAGCTCTGGAACTTCGTCGCTCCGGGAATCGCATTGCTGCTCTCTGGGGGGATTGGCATCTGGATATGGCTGCGGCACCGCTCGGTAGAAGCGACCGTTATGGTTGCATTCTTCGTGCTCACGATGGCGCCCTACATTGTGCTAGCACCCATGGCGCAGCAGCACGACCGATACCTGTATCTCGCAAGCTATCCCTTCGCTGCGCTGATCGCGTGGCTGCTTCTGGCCCCAAGCCGTGTTCCCGCGCAGGCTCGCTACGCAATCGGCCTGTTGCTGATTGCTTCTTGGGCAGCGAGTACCTGGCACGAAACCGGCTTCTGGGTGGATAATCTCTCGCTCTGGCAGCGCGCCAGCGTCATCGCACCCAACTCAGTACGTCCCAAGGTAGTTCTCGCGGACGAGTATGCCCTCGCCGGCAATCTTCCGGCTGCCGAAGAGATAATCACGGAAGGTCTCAACGCGCACCCGGCCTCTGCTTATCTCCTGTATTCGCAAGCCGCCCTGGCCGAGAGGCGAGACGATCTGACCAAGGCCAAGTCCGGCTATGAGCGAGCTTTCACCGCGGATTCTTTCGGCAATCTCAAGCCGATCTGTGCCTCGAAGGTCGGCAACCTTGCCATGAAAGAAAAGGACTACGCCGAAGCCGAACGCTGGTATCGCATCGCCACGACATTGGCACCCCAGACCGTCGGCTATCACGGAGCTCTCGCCAAGGCCTTGCATGCCCAGGGCCGAGAAACCGAAGCGGCGGAACAGTATCGGCTGGAAGTGCAGGTCTCGACCGCCATCCGCCGGGCAGCCAATTCGCTATAATATTCATTGTTAGCCGCTGGATCGGGTGATCGCTGCCGTCCCGTTTACGCTGGTTCTGCCAGGCCGCACGGAAGCGGGAGAGGAAAGTCCGAACTCCGCAGAGCAGTGTGCCGGATAACGTCCGGGCGGTTGCCGTCAAGGGCAACTGACGGAAAGTGCCACAGAGAATATACCGCCTCGTTTCGACGAGGTAAGGGTGAAAAGGTGCGGTAAGAGCGCACCGCCCGGGCAGTAATGTCCGGGGCATGGCAAACCCCACACGGAGCAAGACCAAATAGGGAGGAAGCGCCTTCGGGTGCACGCGCCGGCTCGGCACGTCAAACCTTCGGGTAGGTCGCTGGAGCCAGCCAGTAATGGCTGGCCAAGAGGAATGATCGCCCCACGGCGCAAGCCGCGGACAGAATTCGGCTTATAGATCCGGCTGCTATACGTGACCGCTCCTGTCTAAACCGCAGGAGCGGTTTCCTTTTGCATCCCGTGAGAATCGATGAAGGTCCCCACGTCTGCGCGTTGTTCGCAAATGTGAGTCTGTTTCTCTTTCATCGCCGGCGCTCGATTGCGGAGCCACAGCCCACCTTTACGGTGTCTGCATCCCGTGAGAATCCGCCGATCCCACTGCAGCCGACGCGCCCTTCGCCCACGCTTCCCGATCGTCAGGCATGTTCAGTTGGTGAACTCCGTGCTCAATCGCGTTCTGCAGCGACTGGTACTGCCGCTGCTGGTTTTCATCCCGAGGCGAACTCCACGGATGTAGGTAGTACACCTCGGAAATCCCCGCCTGCAGCATCTCCTTCAGGCACCCAAAGCACGGCTCCGTCGTCGTATACATCACCGCGCCCTGTATGCTGATGCCGAACCTCGCCGCCGCCAAAATTGCGTTCTGTTCCGCGTGAACGCAGATGCAGAGATCGTACGCGGTACCCGAAGCGTACTTCTTGTCGCGATTCGCGCACCGGTGGCAGCCCCCGTCGGAACAATTCTGCATTCCGCTCGGCGTCCCGTTGTAGCCGGTCGAAACAATCCGCCGATCCACCACGATCACCGCTCCAACCTTCTGCCCCGTGCAGTCCGCGCGCTGACGAACCGCCAACGCAATTCCCATGAAGTAATGATGCCGATCCGGACGCGATGCCATCGCACCCTCCTGAGTATGCGCGCGAGAGTAACACTCCCGCCGCCGGCCATGCGACGATTTTCGCTGCACCTGAGCTTTTCGTGGGATTACCGCCCGAATTTACAGGGACAGGACACGATCCCCTGTTCCCGTTAACAACCTACTGCATTCTCAGTAACGAGAACGATCTTCCCTGTCACGCCGCCTTTCCCGAGCAGCTCATGCGCAGCCCTGGCCTCGGCAAGAGGAAATCGTTGCGCAACGATTGGCTTGATCTTCTGCTGTTGAAGAAGATCCAGGAGTGCGATCAGATTCTCTCGGAATAAGGCGGGACGCAAACGTTTCAGCGTCTGAATGCTGTAGGGAATCACCCGTTTTCTCCCGGGCAATATCCAACCGCCTGCGATGTATACCGCATAAATAGGGATACCGTGGAGCCGATTCCGGCGGCCTGGACGACTTGACGACAATCCCTGACCGCGCAGGGAGGTCGTATTTCCGTAACCAATGACGCGTCCACCTCGACGAAGTGCCTTGCGGGATTGCCAGAGGTGATCACCACCTATTGGGTCAAAGACAACGTCCACGCCATCATCCGTCAGCCGTTGAATTTCTTTCAGGAAGTCGGCTTCTTTGTAATCAATGGGAGTACAGCCGAGATCGGAAACTGCTGATGTGCTTCGCAACGAACAAGTGCCGTACATCTCCAGTCCGGCGAGACGCCCCAGTTGCAGAAGTGCCGTGCCGACGCCGCCTGCTGCGCCGTGAATCAGAACCCGCTGTCCCGGTTTCACCTTGGCGGAATGATGCAGCATCTGGTATGCAGTGATGTAGTTCAGGATCAAGCTGACGGTCTCGCCTGCATCCAGCCCCGTCGGCACCGGTATCAATTCACGTCTCGGCAGGCAAATGAACTCGGCATAGGCACCGTGGATCGGCATCGAAGCGACCCTCTGGCCCCGTTCGAATCCTGAGACACCATCGCCGAGTTGATCTACCACGCCGACTAGATCCCACCCCGGTGTGTAAGGAATCTTCGGTGTTTCAGGATGAATTCCCTCGCGTGCCATCAGGTCAGGCAAGGAGACGCCGGCAGCGAGCACTTTCACGCGCACTTCGCCCGGCTTTGCCTGCGGACACTCTTCTTCAAGCACCTGGAGCGCTTCGGGCCCGCCGTAATGGGTGACGACGATTCGCCTGTATTTCACAGGCCCTCCGTCCCGGGCATTCGGCGAGGGATTATATCCAAGAGTTGACGCACGTACTTGTGACTACCGTCACACCCTTGTTGTTGGTGCGATGTTTCAGGAAGGGTAGTTGATGCAATATCCCCAAACCAATCCAAGGCCCCGAAATAGCGTTCAAATTGATCCTCTCTTCGCTCACAATCGCACAAGACCACCGATCTTAAGACCACCGATCTTTCCGGGTGTAGACTTCCCCCATCCACACTATCGGCTCTTTGCGTGGCTCCTGCTCAGTCAAGGACCAGAAGCCGTTGCCGAAAGGAGCTGTCATGTTCGGAACATTGCTCATCGTCACATTTCTGGTAGCCGCAGCAACCGCGGTTGTCACTGCCGTTGTCTTTTCGGTGCCCGTGAAGAAGATTATGGCAAGGCTCGTCTCCGACGAACTCGCTCCGATTTGGAGACGCTACATCATGTTCGCCGTTTTGGTAGTCGGCATTGCGGGTGGCGTGCGCGTCTGGGATCTCGAGAAGTACATCACGCCGGATAAAGACGGCAAGTTGCTCGCTCTCACATCGCAACGGTGGGGCTTGGAGATTTACAAGACGGTCATCGGATCGCTGCAGAGCGTCACCTGGATGCTCTTGATCTTCTTCCTGTTCACGCTTATCGCTTACGTTGTCGTGCGCGGGTTTGAGCTGCGAAAAGCGGCTCATTCGTAATCCGACGACCTGGTTGCCTACATCTGCACGTCTTTCGCAGATGTGGGTCTGTCTATGACGCGGAGTTTTCCGTCCGAAAGGAGCATGAGCCGATGTCCTTCAAGGCCGTATCCTGGACAGTCATTTCCGCACTCGGTCTTGCCCTCATACTGCTATTTAATTATTGGGCTTCTTATCAGCCGCTCAGCACGCTCGCTTACGCCGGAATCGCCGTAGCTCTTTGTGGCCTTGCGAACCTCGCGCTTCCCTTCCGTTTTCTCGGAATCCGCAAGCGATACGCCGGAGCGCTGATTTTCGCCGGCGGTGTGGCCTTGGCTTTTGTGGCCCTTCTCTGGCCGGCCCCGACCATCCGCGTCGCGCAACACAACAAGCTGCTCGACGACGTTATGCCCGAGTACCAGTTCTACGAGCGGCACTCGCTGCGCATTCACGCCAAGCCTGAGCAGGTGATGCAGGCTGTCCGCGAGTCGCGTTTCCGCGACATGAAATCAGTGGCCACGCTCATGAAAATTCGCGCCGCCGCCCTGCGCATTCATTCCACCGCCGACTCCTTGCAGGACAGGCAGATTCTCGAAGCATTTTCAGCATCCGGTTATGCCTTGGGCGGCAACGGTCACGAGATCGTCATGTGCGGCGGTGTGAACGTGCCCGCGAAGCGCCCGTTGCAACCGCGAACGCTGCAGGAGTGCGCCGACTACCGCGAGTCGGGTGCGCTCAAAGTCGCTTTCGATTTCAGGGCGGAAGATGCGGGAGGCGGATGGTCCACCGTCAGTACTGAGACGCGCGTCGTGGCACTCGACGATTCGACCCGTCGCGGCATGGGCCGTTACTGGCGACTGATCGTGCCCGGCAGCGGCCTGCTCCGGCGCCAGTGGCTGGATAGCATAAAGCAACGGACCGAAAGCACCCAATCGTAGTCTCTCCTGGCTCTGACTGACGACAACTCAGGATGTGCGGCTGCATACTTGTGGCCGTAATTAGTAGAAACGATTGGGCCGTTATCTTCGCCAACACGTATCAGAGCAACACAGAAGGGACTATTCGCACGATGTTAAGAACCACTGCTTTAATGGCAGTGTTCCTGCTTGCTTCGATTCATCCTTTTGCATCCGCCCAGGCTGCTCCAGTGGCGGGCAGGGTCACAATAAAAGTTCTTGATCCGACAGGTGCACCGATCCCGCACGCGCGCATGCGAATCGTTCCTTATCCGCTTGCGTTGTCCCTTAAGTTGGAAACCAGCTCAGAAGGTGTCGTTGATGTGCCTTTATCCCCGGGACCCTACGAAATCTTCGTGCAGGCGAACGGATTTAAACCTGCGTCACAGAAGTTCGAGGTGGCTGCGAACACGAGCCAGATGGTTACTTTCGCACTTCGGCTTGGCGAGGGCTCGCTTGTGTTCCTAACCAGCACCCGCTCGCCGGATGAACAGGAAGTCTGGCAGTTGGAGAATGCGTTGTGGAAGTATGTCGCCGATCTCGATGTCAGGAACTACGAAGCCTCGTGGGCAAAAGACGCGGTAGCTTTGCGACAGGAGGGCTATTACTTATTCGGGCAAAAGGACGTGGCTACGTGGCTACGGAGATATGAAGCAGGCAAACTGGAACTTGACGAATATTCGCTTGGCCCGATTGAGGTTCGGGCTAACGGAAATGCTGCCGTTGCGTACTACAGCGTGAAGACGCTGTGGCTGGACAATCTCGGGCGTGGGACGCCAAAGTGGGTCCGCGTCGCCCATACTTGGACGAAGATCGACGGCCACTGGCGACTTCTCGGAGAGGATATTTCTGAGTAATTGCGGGTACCAAGCTTCGATCTGTCTTGACGAGAATTGCCGATCCTACCGCACGTACGCCGCGATATTGATCTCCGGATTTCGCGGCGGCCTCTTCGCGACGCTTTCTGCGCCCACACGATAATTCAAATCCCGCTCCGAGAGAATGTTCGTCCCGAGGAATCTCACATCCGCAACCGCACGAATCGCTGTCTGCAACCACATGCCCTGGACGTTCGAGAAGTAAAGCGTCACGTTCACTTTCTTGATCCAGAACGACGGGCTCTTCGAGGGTTCCCCCTGGATTTGGATGATGTGATAGTCCCTCGCGTCTATCCAAGCCTTCCCGTCGAGCAGTTCCTTCGATTTCCGGCGCGGCTCCAGCCCCAGGATGAAGCATCGCCGCCCGTTCAGAGTTTCCTCACCCAGCAATGAGAACTCATAATTCTTCCGGGTGATAGCGGTCTTGTGCCAATCCGTCGCCATCTCCGATTCGTGCTCAAGCACCGTTCTAACCACGTGCTGCCCGCGTCCGCCACCTGAAGCATTCACGATCTCGAACTGCTTCGTGTTCGGCGGGTAATAGCTTACGTCCGCTACTACGGAAGAATCGGCCTGTGGCTTGTCATGGCCCTCGTAAAACAGGTACTGGCGTGTGACCTGGTATGGACGTACATTCCCGTGATTCGCCTCTTGCGTCTGCTCAAGACGCTGCACAATCGTCCCGAGATCGGGTACTCGCGTCTGCGCTTCCAGAATTATCGCCGTTGTCAGGAGAACGGCACCAACTATCGCGAGTTTGCAGCTTTGAATCACTTGCTGACCCCACCTTGCCTGATGCAAATGGCTTGCCACAATGGAAGCGTGTCAATGTGATGATTCGGCGGGCACAACGAGGTGCCCGCGGGTTGCGAGAAGTTGCTGAAGCTCCATGATTTGGGAAGAAAGTTCAGCGCTGGGAAGCTACGTTCCCAGTTGCGGCAGTGCCCTACCATCGCGGGGTTCGGTCTGCCAGAATAGCCGGTCCGGAGCTACGCGAGCCCATGCACAATTTCTTCCTGGCCAAAGAACTCTACATCTTGATTTTCGCTGCCGCATCGTGGATTGCGATCTGGTTGAAGAAGAGGCGGTCCGAGAGTTGGCCGATCACATCCGGCAGAGTCGAAACGGCATACACATCCGGCGAGTACGGCCATGTGGCCGAACTTGGCTATTCCTATTCTTCGAACGGGGAGTACTACTCGGGCCTGTATCAGCGAAAATTCAGCACGGAATCGGCAGCAGAAAAGTTCCTGGATTCCGTTCGCAACCAGTCTGTGATGATCCGGTATCAGCCCGACCGGCCGGACAATTCCATTCTCCGTGAGCGGGACAATGCCGCTCTCTTCCACGCTTGTTAGGACCTGGAATGCGATGGCACTCCCACGGTGAACTCCGCCGCTCGGAACCAATTTCCCTGGGGTCACCTGTCAACCCGGATTTTCGGATTTAAGCCATTAATATTCATAGATTTACCGCCGAAATTTCCGTAGATCTATGAAAACAATAGATCACGAATCAGGGGGGTGGGTCGAAGTATCTTTTCCCGCTATCTCCTTGTGGCACAATCAGGAACAATGAATCGGCTCGAAGATCAACTCGCCTTCATCCTCGAACTCGACAAGCTCAAAACCGTCTTCCGCCAGACGCTCCTAATCGACATGTCCCGCCGCGAGAACTCCGCCGAGCACTCCTGGCACTTGGCCACAATGGCGGTCCTGCTCGAGGAATACGCTGCGGAACCAGTGAACCTGCTGAAGACAATCAAGATGCTGCTCGTCCACGACATCGTCGAGATCGATGCTGGCGACACCTTCGCCTACGACACTGCCGGGTACGCCGACAAGGACGACCGCGAGCAAAAGGCCGCAGAGAGGATCTTCGGTCTCCTCCCGGAAGAACAAGGCCGCGAGTTCCGCAACCTCTGGGAAGAATTTGAGGCACGCCAAACGCCGGAATCGAAGTACGCGAATGCCCTTGACCGCCTTCAGCCTCTGCTTCACAACGCCCAGACCCAGGGCGGAACCTGGCGCATCCACAAGGTGACCAAGGACAAGGTGATTAAGCGCATGGAGCCAGTCAGAATCGGAATGCCGAACATCTATTCGACGGTGGAGAAAGTGATTGCAGACGCTTGCGCGGCAGGATGGATAAAATCTTAGTCTTTCCAAGCAACCTTCTCTCGATTTCCACATCCCCTCCAGGCGAAAACCCTGAAATCTACAGGATTTCCACAGTCGCCGATTCGAGCTGCGGGAATTGTTGCCGATTCCCAAGCCGCTGATGGCACACTAGAGCTTCATGGCCAATCCCGGCGATTTTGCGTACACCGTCAAGCAGCAGGCTGACATCGTCCGAATTGTGGGCGAGTACATCAAGCTGCGCAAAGCCGGGCCGCAAAACTACCAGGGGTTATGTCCGTTTCACAAAGAAAAGACAGGATCCCTTTCGGTACATGCGTCGCGACAGTTCTATCACTGTTTCGGCTGCAAGGCTGGTGGTGACGTCTTCAGCTTCGTCCAGAAGATCGAGAACATTACGTTTCCCGAAGCCGTTCGCCTGGTCGCGCAGAAGCTCGGCATCGCGGTGCCGAAGATGCAATTCTCGTCGCCGCAGGAAGCCGCGGAAGCGAAGCAGCGAACCGTACTGCTCGACCTGAACGAGACCGCTTGCCAGTGGTTCCAGGAACAGTTGCGGAGGCCGGAAGCTGCTGCGGCGCGTGAGTACCTGAAGTCGCGCGGATTGGACCAGAAAGGCATTGACCTGTTTCGAATCGGCTACGCGCCGGAATCAGGCTTCCTGCTGCGAGACCGACTGAAGGGCGAAGCCGATGAGGAGGCGCTGCGCGAGTCGGGGCTGTTCTCGTGGAAGGAAAATGCGGGTCACTCGGCTGCGCGGCCTGAAGGCCGCTCCGCTCGGGATGACGGTAACGGCAGCAATCCGAAGGCTGCGATCTACTCAAAGTTTCGCAATCGAATAATGTTCCCGATCTGCAATGAGTCGGGCAAGGTGATTGCGTTCACGGGACGGACGCTGGCGACGGATGAGAAGGCGGGGCCGAAGTACCTGAACTCGCCGGAGACGGCGGTCTATTCGAAATCGCGCGTGCTCTACAACCTGCATCTCGCGAAGGAGTGGATCCGGAAGTTCGATCACGTGATCCTCGTCGAAGGACAGATGGACTGCATCTCGGTCTACAACGCCGGGTTCCAGAATGTGATTGCGAGTTCCGGAACGGCGTTCACTGAGTTCCAGGTAAAGCTGCTCAAGCGCTTCACGAGCAAGATCGTGGTGAACTTTGACCCCGATACGGCCGGCGCCGCCGCCGCGGAGCGGTCGCTAGGAATGCTCGTGGGCGAAGATTTCGAGATCAAAGTTCTGACCCTGGAGCAGGGATTCGATCCCGATCTCTACGTCCGCAAGAAGGGCCGGGAAGCATACGCGCAGGCCGTGCGAAAAGCGCCGCGATATTTCGATTATCTCGTCGAGCGCGCGCGAACACAGTTCCCGGTTCGAACGCCTGAAGGCAAAGCCAAGGCTGTGAACTATCTTCTGCCTCATATCCAGCGAGTGCAGAGCCGGATTGTTCGCGACGAACTGGCGACGGAGATCGCGAACAAGTTGCGAATCGATAACGCGGTTCTCAGGCAAGAGTTGAAGTACGTCGCGGGAACGCGTTCGGCAACGAAAGTGATCGCGCCGAAAGAGTCGCCTATCAGCGATTCCGAACGCGTGCTGATTCGGGCGCTCGCGACGGCGCGAGATCTAGGACGCGATCCCGTCAGCAGCCGCGAGGGACAGGAACTCGACTTCGAACCGGCGAGGCAGACGCACTACGCGCTGAGGGACGAAGCGCTCCATATTGGTTTACGAACCGAGGGACTGATGGCAGCGCTACTGAAGAGCTTCGATGACAGCTCTGATCCCATGTCGCTCGACTTGCCTGATGAAGAGCGCTCCTATCTCGCGGAAGCGCTGATGAAGGAAGACGAAGAGATCACGCCCGAGCTGCTGGAGAGTGCGATTGAAGCACTGCGGCGGCGAAAACTGGAGGCGCGCCAGCGCGAGTTGAAGGAGCAGATCGCGGAAGCGGAAAGGAAGAACGACGCTCAGCGCCTGCGGGAGCTAATTACTGAGAAGCTGGAACTCGACCGGCATCTTCGGAGCGCGGCAGGGACGCTCGTTTAACTGCCCCGACGCGCAACCTTAGTGCCGGGCTAAGCAATTGTTTTGCTTGGGGTTACGGCGCAAATTCTCAGAAACCATTCTGCCTGGGTGGCCATCTAACAAGTCAAGAGCAACACCGCTGGCGGGCAGATGGTATGGGTCTGGGTAGCAGGCAGACCTCTGAAATGATAAAATACGTAAGTTTCTGCATGTGTCGGCACTTTCCAGTGCCGATCCCGCCGCAGTGTGCAACGCGGAACGCCGCGCGACGGCGCCGCAATTAGGATTATAGGCTTTGGCTCTCGACGATAAATTTGACGATATAAAAAAGCTGATCGATGCGGGCAAGGAGAAGGGTTACCTCACGTACAACGAGGTAAACGATCTCATTCCGAACGACCTGCAAACGCCTGATGACCTCGACGATCTTCTCACGACGATCGGAACGCAAGGCATCGACGTGCTGGATTCGCCCAAACTGCCCTCGTCCGCACTCGACAAGAAATTCGACGCGGAACTCGAAGAAGGCGAAGATGTCGAACTCGACCTTACCCCGGGTGCACTGGAAAAGACCAACGACCCCGTTCGCATGTACCTGCGCGAAATGGGCACGGTTCCACTGCTCACCCGTGAAGGCGAAGTCGAAATCGCGAAGCGCATCGAACGCGGCCAGTTGCGCGTTCTGAAGGCGCTGTCGCGGTCGCCCATCGTTATCCGTGAAATCCTTGCCATTGGGGATGACCTGAAGCGCGGGGTTCGCAGCATCAAGGAGATCGTGATCTTCGATGAAGAAGAGATCACGGACGAGATTCTGCAGAACCGCCTGAAGGACACCGCCGGCAAGATCGACGAACTCAACAAGCATTACAAGAAATCGATCCAGTTGCGCGAAAAGCTGGACGGGATTCCACAAAAGAAGCGGCCAAAAGACCATCGTCGGTGCCGCTGGGCGCTTGGGCGCGAACAGGTGGAGATCTCCCGAGCTATCCGCAAGCTTGGATTTACCAATACCGAACGCAAGCGGCTGATCGATCGTGTCAACAAGACGGTCGACAGCATGAAGGCCCTGGATCGCCAGGCGAATGGCCTGGAGTCGCGCGCCGACGCCACCCGTTCCGACGAACAGAAGAAGGAATACCGCAAGCAGGCCCGTCAACTCCGCTCCGACATGGAGCGCATTGAGCACGAAGCCGGAGCGATGTTCCCGGAACTGAAGCGCACGCAGCGCGAAATCATCCAGGGCGACATGGATGCCGAGCACGCGAAGAAGGAGCTGATTGAAGCGAACCTTCGACTCGTGGTCTCGATTGCGAAAAAGTACACGAACCGCGGTCTGCAATTCCTGGATTTGATCCAGGAAGGCAACATTGGCCTGATGAAGGCCGTGGACAAGTTCGAGTACCGGCGCGGCTACAAGTTTTCGACTTACGCGACGTGGTGGATTCGGCAGGCCATTACACGAGCGATCGCGGACCAGGCCCGCACGATTCGTATCCCGGTGCACATGATCGAGACGATCAACAAGCTCATCCGTACCTCGCGCCAGCTGGTGCAGGAACTGGGCCGCGAGCCCACGAGCGAAGAGATCGCCAAGCGCATGGATATTCCGGTTGCGAAGGTTCGCAAGGTGCTGAAGATCGCGCAGGAACCGATCTCGCTGGAAACACCGATTGGGGAAGAAGAAGATTCCCACCTCGGCGACTTCATCGAAGATCGCGCGGTGGTTTCGCCGGCGGAAGCGGTGATCAACGTGAACCTGAAGGAGCAGACGGCGCAGGTACTGCGCACGCTGACTCCGCGCGAAGAGAAGGTCATCAAGATGCGTTTCGGGTTGGAGGACGGAAGCGAGCATACGCTCGAAGAAGTCGGCCAGTCGTTCGCGGTAACACGGGAAAGAATCCGGCAAATCGAGGCGAAGGCTCTACGCAAGCTGCGACATCCGTCGCGCTCGCGGAAGCTGCGGGCCTTTCTCGATGGAGTACGAGACTAACTAGATTTTTACCCGCGGATGAACGCGGATTGAATTGCACGGGCGCGATGAAGATCGCGCCCGTTTTGTTTTGCGTCTTTGAAATCCTGAGTGGTGACTCCCGCTAAATCTGCATCAGACGCGGTTTTCGCTTGAACGATGCCACCGACCCTTGCGTACTCTCCTCCATAGGAGAAGCGCATGAAACTGTTCCGGTCTGTCGCCATTATATTTTTGCTGGCTGCTACCTCGCTCGCCTCCGACGACACCGTTGCCAAACTCGACAAATTGCTGAACGCATATCACGAAGCCGGCTTGCTGAATGGAGTGGTGCTCGTCGCGGATCACGGAGAAGTGATCTACCAAAAGGGATTTGGTTACGCGAATTTTGAATGGCAGGTTCCGAACACGACCGATACAAAATTTCGGATCGGTTCCGTGACAAAACCATTCACGGCGATTCTCGTGCTCCAGCAGGTCGAGGCAGGAAAAATCAAACTGGACGCGCCGGTATCGGAATACCTGCCAGAGTATCGGGCTGACACGGGCGCGAAGGTAACGATACGTCATCTTCTGACCCACACCTCGGGAATACCTACTTACAAAGCTCCGCAAATCCTTGAGCAGACTTCTCCGATTGCCAAACCGGAGCTTGTGAAGAAATGGTGCAGCGGAGACCTGGAATTCGAACCGGGCACGAGTTGGGGCTACAACAACTGCGGCTACCTTTTGCTCGGGCTGATCCTGGAACGCTCGACCGGAAAACCGTACACCCAACTCCTGCGTGAGCGCATTTTGATTCCGGCGGGGATGAATGACAGCGGAGTCGACACCTCGCAATTGTTTCTTTCGAAGCGTGCCTATGGGTACGAGTGGTCGCCGCTGGCCGGTTTGCGTCCCGGGCCGTATAGCGAGATCTCGACCGCACTGGGCACGGGCGATATTTACTCGACGGCCGAAGACATGTTCCGCTTCGATCGTGCTCTTTACGGAGACAAATTGCTGTCGGCAAAGACGCGCGAACTGATGTTCACGCCCGCAACTCAGCGCGGCGGCCTGGGGTGGTTTGTCCGAACTGCGCCCAAAGAGCACCCCGCCGCAGGGCGAACGCTCCAGTTCCATGAAGGTCATATTTTTGGTTTCTTCACGATGTACACGCGCGTGCCGGAGACGGAAACGATGGTGCTGACCATCGACAACACAGATATGGACACCTTCGATGAAATTCAGCGGGAGATCTTCAACGTTCTTTATCGCGGCACCTGCACGCTCCCCAAGAAGCCGATTGCGCGAGAGTTCGCGCGTGCGATGCGGGAGCAAGGAATGGACGCCGCGGTTGCGCAATACCGCACGCTGAAGAAGACGAACTCCTCCGAATACGACCTCGATAACTGGCGGGCGCTGAACCGTCTGGGATATGCGCTGCTTCATGCCGGAGAAACCAGTAAGGCTGTGGCTGTGTTCGCACTGAATGTCGAGTATTTTCCGAATCAATGGGAAGCGTGGGACAGTGCCGGTGAAGGATTGGCCGCGGATGGGCAACGAGAACCCGCGATCACTCACTACAAGAAATCGCTCGAGTTGAATCCCGCAAATAAAGATGGACAGGCAATGCTGAAGAAATTGCTCGAGCAGAAGGCGAATTAAGACCGCGGATTCGCGCACAGAACTTCCGCGTGAGTTCGGTGGCCAAATTTTCACCAACTTTTCCAACGCAATCCACAACAAATCGCGTATTCCACAACCTTCCCACAGGCGGACAGCCGAATCGGTCTTGAGGGATTGAGGATCATCATGCAATCTGCTTCCACACGCGAAGACGAGATGCCTTGGCGTGGTGCTTTCCCCGGTACTGCATGAGTTCTTTCCGGGATGCGATTATCGCGGCACCGGCATCCTGCTGATTCTGCGATGACGGATGCGAGAGCGGCCGCAACCCGCTTTCGCGAAGAGAATCTTCACCGACGAGCGTGCCTCCACCGGGCGCGTCCTGACGATCCGAAGCATCCTGCCTGGGCAACGGGCATGAGTTCATGTGAAGACGGGAATAGGAGTAGATGCGCGGGAAACGGATTGGGCGCTTCGTAAGAATCGTCACTCCGAGCGCCCAAGGTGCTCCCCAGCAGCGTCGCTCCGGGTCTTCCGCAACGGCGGCGGGAGCAAGAGAGCACTGCGAAAGCGAGCGCATTTCGTCCGACCATGGGCCCGGCATGTGCGGCTGGCGCTGCCGGGCCCGAATTCTGGAAGAGCACAGTGTCAGGGCCGAACATGCGGACCAGGGCGAAGTACAAACTCCCCCGCTTCGCCCTGTTTTCGCTACTTAATCTTGGTTTTCGGTGTAGTATCGGATCACGATCTCACTACAGAGACGCAGAGGCACAGAGGGTTCGATTCAGACTGCAAACTCCGATTGGTTTTGTTCTTTGGACCATCTGCTCTGTGGCTCTGCGCCTCTGTGGTGAATAGGTTTTCAGTTGGATGGCCACTCTCGATCACAGTTTAGACCGCGGTTTACCAGCCAGTCCCGACGCCGAGCGGTCGATACTCGGCGGCATTCTCCTCGACAACTTCCTCCAGAATGAAGCGGCGGCCGCGCTCAAGGCAGAGCATTTCTATCTCGACTCGCATCGGCGCATTTACCAGCGGATGCTGGACCTGAACGAGTTCGGTAAGCCGATCGATATCATTTCGTTGGCCGACGAGTTGGGGCGGTACAAGGAGTTGGAGTCTGTCGGCGGAGTCGCGTATCTCACGTCGCTGACGGATGGCGTGCCCAGGCGGCAATCGATCGAGCATTACATCCGGCTGGTCAAGGATAAGGCCCTGCTCCGAGGACTGATTCATGCCGCGAACAGCATGATCACGAAGGCGCTCGACCAGGAGGATGAAACCGCTGAGGTTCTCGACTCAGCCGAAGCTTCGTTGTTCGCGCTGACCGAGGCGCGCATCGGCCAGGACCTGATGGCGCTGAAGGACATCGTGAGGGAGTCCTTTCCTGGCGGACTCGACACTCTCTATGAAGCTGGGCGGCGCATCACCGGCGTCGAGACGCACTTTGCCGATCTCGATGAGCTGACCAGTGGTCTTCAGCCTTCGGATCTCGTGATAGTTGCGGCGCGTCCCTCGATGGGCAAGACGGCACTGGCGATCAACATGGCAGAGAACGTCGCAATACTGGGAGGTCAACCAGTTGCGATCTTCTCGCTGGAAATGTCGCGCGAGGCCTTACTGCGACGCATGCTGTGCTCGCAATCGCGGGTGGACTCGCACAAGTTCCGGACCGGTTTTCTCGGGAAAGAAGATCTTACAAAGATTCGCAATGGCCTCGACGCCCTGCTGCAGGCGCCAATGTACATCGACGATACTCCGGGCATTTCGCTAACAGAGCTGCGCGCGAAAGCCAGGCGGCTGAAACACACGACCGGCTTGGGGATGATCGTCGTGGATTACCTGCAGCTGATGTCGGCGACTGCGCCGGGCGGCAAGCGATATGAGAACCGGACACAGGAAGTGTCGGCAATTTCGCGCGGCCTGAAGGCCATCGCCAAGGAGTTGAAAGTTCCCATGGTCGCCCTGTCTCAGCTCAGCCGTGCGCCTGAGACTCGCGGGACCAAGGACAACGAGCCAAAACTGAGCGATCTGCGCGAGTCGGGCTCGATCGAGCAGGACGCGGATGTCGTCATGTTCATCTACCGTCCGGAGTACTACAACCGCGACGATCCGACGGTTGAGAATAAGGCAAAGCTGATCATCGCCAAGCAGCGCAACGGCCCAACCGACACAATACAACTCGCTTACATCAAGCAGTGGACACGCTTCGAGAACCTCGACCGCAGCGAGTGGATCTAGGGAGAAGGCAAAAGGTAGAGGGCAGAGGGCAAAACGAAAAGCCTTCTCCGTTCCGCCCTTTGCCTTCTGCCTTATGCCCTCCTAGGCGGTGGCTCTTTCCGCCGCGCGCAGTTCCGCCGAGGTCTTCTTCACGATGCGGAGCACTTTCGGCTTTACCAATCGCTCGAAATCCTTGTAGCTCATGCGGATCAGTTCGCGGTGCGAGCCGGCATTGAAGGCGATCTCTTCGTCGCGGGTCAGCAACTCGTCGACATAGACCGGCAGGTCATAGAGTTCGCCGAACGGCGGCATGGCGCCGACCTCGCAATCCGGGAAGGCGTCGGCGAATTCGGGCTCGGTGACGAGCAGGGCTGAGTTGACGCCAAGTTCTCTCTTGAGAACCGCCAAATCTATGTGGCGCGAACCCGGCACCACCACCATCGCCAGCTTGCCGTCCAGTTTCACCATGACAGTTTTGGCGATTTCGCGGCCGGGGATGTGGGTGATGGCGCCGATGGCTGCCGCGGTGTAGGCGCGCGAATGGGAGATGCAGACGTAACGGATGTCGTTCTTGTCCAGCAGGTCTTTAAGGCGTTGCACTGGCATAAATCGCTCCTGTTCTCCCGGTCATCGGCGACGGGCAGAGAAGCCGGCCCGGGGCATGGGTCTCGCGTTTAGGACGGATGGAACGTAGGTGCGGACGGAGCAGGTCATAGGCGCCTCTTCAGCTCCGAGGGGCCAAGTTGTCATGATGTTAGGCCGGGGGCGGGATGGTGTCAAAGTCACACATCACAGGGCGCGGTGTGAATTCACGGCGGGAAAAACCCACATCTGCCAAAAGGAGGCAGATGAGGGGGCCAAAGCAATGTGAGGCACCAAACCAGGGGTGCGCTCACTTCCGTGTTGCTCAGCGGTATGCCCGATGGACGGTCCGGGGCGGTTCACCCCTATAATCGAAACAGGTACCGACGTTGGCCTCTTCGACCGATCTTGCCATTCACGTGAGCGCACGCCCGACCTGGGCGGAAGTGAACCTCACTGCCCTGCAGCAGAACTATCGTGCTGTTCAGGCGCTGGTTTCTTCCGAAGCCACGATTTGCTGCGTCGTGAAATGCGACGGCTACGGCCATGGCGCGGTCGAATGCTCACGCGCGCTACAGGAGATTGGCGCAAACTGGTTCGGGGTGACATCGACCGAAGAAGCTGTGAAACTGCGGCGCGGCGGGATTACGGCCCGGATTCTCGTGATGACCGGCTTCTGGCGCGGAGAAGAAGACGAGATACTGGACAGCGATCTCACTCCGGCGATCTGGTCGGTGGAGCACCTTCAGGCTCTGCAACGCGCGGCCGAGCGCCGGCCGAAGCGTCCGGTGCACGTGCATGTGAAGGTCGATACGGGCATGAGCCGGCTCGGACTGCCAATGGCGCAGTTGCCGTCATTCATTGAAGAACTGAAGAAGGCCGAGGACATCGTCGTCGAAGGGGTATTCAGCCACCTCGCCTCGTCGGAGGCGCTCGATGCAGAAGATGCACAGTGGCAGATCCTCTGCTTCGATGACGTGCTGAAGACCTTTGCCGATCAGGGAATCACGCCGACGTACCGGCACCTTGCCAACAGCGCGGCGGTGGTGGGGCGGCACGACACCTGGCACAACATGATTCGCCCGGGATTGCTGCTCTACGGCGGATGCTTGCCGCTGGAAGGAACGAGCGCAGGCGACACAAAAGTTCCGCCAATCACGCCCGTTCTGAGTTGGAAGACTCGCGTCATTGCCTTGAAAGATCTGGAAAGCGGACAGGCGATCGGCTATGGCGGAACGTACAAGACGACCCGGCCGACACGCGTCGCTGTGATTCCGGTCGGCTATGGCGACGGCTTCAGCCGCCATCTCTCCAACAAGGGGCGCGTCATCATTCGCGATCAGTATGCCCCGATTGTAGGCAACGTCTCGATGGACCTGGTGACGGTCGATGCGACCGATATCGACGGTACAAGCCTCGGAGACGAGGTCATTCTGCTGGGCTGCACGGAAACCTGCCGAATCGACGTCGAAGAACACGCGTTACATACGCAGACAATTCCCTACGAGATTCTCTGCGGGTTGTCGCCGCGAGTGCCGAGAAAGTACGTGGACGAGTAAGCGGTTCTTCGTTCTGTTGAAGGCAAATCCATCTTCATTGCTGACACAAGCGCCCGGTCCATTCAGGGCGGGATTGTTACCGTTCGCTGCTGGCTGACAGCTGCTCCTGTCTCGCTTTGTTATGATTTTTATTGGCGATGCGAAGGAAATACCAGGAGTGGATGTACCGGTGGGAGCACGCGCTCACGTCGCGCGATACGAACCGCATCGTGCGTCCATTCGAGTGGGGGCTGGATTGGGCCGACCGCTGGCCGGTCGCGCACGGCGCGCCGAAAGATCACTCCGAAGTGGAAATCGAGCGCTACTGGTTCGAACTCAACGAGCGCATCGTCGAGCACAGCGACGAGTTCTACAGCTACCAACGCGCAAGGGATTTTCGGCTGGAACAACGCCCGGTTCGCGTCCACCAGACCGGAAGCAACCCTGATCCAAAGCTCGACCTGAAGCACGCCAAGCAGATTGGAACTTTTCTTCGCTTCACGTCACCGGTCGAGACGCCGTATCCCGAAAACAACCACATGAATGCGCGATGGTTCCCGGTGGAGCGCTCGCGCAAGGCGATGATTGTCATCCCGCAGTGGAATTCGGACGCGATCAGCCATAACGCTCTTTGCAGGATATGGAACAAACTGGGAATTTCAGGCCTGCGCATCAGCATGCCCTATCACGATGCGCGGATGCCGGCCGAATTAAAGCGGGCGGACTACGCGGTTTCGGCGAATATGGGACGGACGATTGATGCAGCGCGACAAGGCGTTATCGACATCCGTTGCTGCGTCGATTGGCTTGAAGAACAGGGCTACAGCGAGATCGGCATCATGGGAACGAGCCTCGGGTCTTGTTACGCGTTCATTGCGAGCGCCCACGACGAACGGCTGAAGATCAACGTCTTCAATCACGCGTCCACGTACTTCGGCGACGTCGTGTGGACGGGCCAGTCGACGCGGCACATTCGCGCGGCCATTGAAGAGGTAATGGATCAGGACGGTCTGCGCAAAGCGCTGCTCGGCATCAGCCCGATGGTCTACTTCCACAAATTCGCGCGTTGGCCGAAGCGCTGCCTGATGCTCTATGCGAAGTACGATCTGACCTTCCTGCCCGAATTCAGCGAGCAGATAGCGGCGGAATTCAAGCGCTGGGGACTGAACGCGATGATCAAGTGCATGCCGTGCGGGCACTACACCATCGGCGAAAGCCCATACAAGTACATGCTCGGCTGGAACATCTCACGGTTTGTCGCGCAGGCATTCGGCAGCTAACAGTGCACATTTTTACAGGCACGTTTGTGCCCGCAAAAATCCTGCTGCAACTCACGATTTCTCTGGATTCGGAATAGAACCCTGACTACATTATTCTTATTGTTTCCTCCCCCCAGAGAGCAACAAGGGCACGCATAAAGCGTGCCCGTTTTTACTTGTCACCGCTGCTGACTCAGCTATTTGTTCTTCCAACTCGGTTTGCGTTTTTCCAACAGAGCGCGCAGACCTTCCTGCGCATCTTCCAATGCCATTAGCTGGTTGAGATAGATGTCGTGCGATTTCTTGATGGCGTCGCGCAGTGGAAGTCCCAGGCAGCCGCCAATTACTTTCTTCGTCATCTCGAGCACCGGCCCGCTAAACTCGCCGATGCGTGCCAGGATTTCGTTCACGATCTTGGTGAGGTCAGCCTCGGGAACGACGCGGTTCACGAATCCGAGTTCGAGCGCTTCCTGCGCCGACAACTGCTGCCCGGTGAGAATCAGTTCGTAGGTCTTCTTCGGGCCGATGAGTTGCGGCAGCATGATCGCCGCGAATGGCGGGAACGTTCCCATCTTGACTTCCGGCTGAGCAAAGCGGGCATTCGGAGTCGCGATCACCATGTCTCCGAAAGCGACCAGTTCGGAGCCGGCACCGACCGCCTGCCCGTTAACGACCACAATCAGTGGCTTCGAGACTTCCAGGATTGACTGGAAAACGTGGTTGAATGCGTCCAGCGTCTGGAAGACGCGGTCGGGCTTCGAGTCCTCGACGGAGATTCCGGCGGAGAAGTATTTCTGCGAGGAGTCGAGCACGATGCACTTGATGTCGCCGCGGCCGTCGAGGCTCTCGATGGCGGTGGCGAGTTCCGTCATCATGGGCACGGTCAGCACATTGTACTGCGGGTGGTTCAGCGTGATGCGCGCCACGAATGAAGACAGTTCGAACTTGATGAACTTGTAACTCTTTCCCGCGATAGTTGTTTCCGCAGACGCCATGGGCGCTCCTCGGCAGACGATAGGGCTTGGTGCGAATCGATTATCGGCTGAATAGCAACTGCTTACAACAGACTGGCGGTCTTGACCTACCGTAACCAGTAACGAGGTCTCCGTCCCGAATGCTAAAATTGTGTTTTATGAAGATCGCCCTGGGCGCCGACCACGCCGGCTTCGAACTGAAAGAAAAGATCAAGCAGCACTTGCTTTCGAGCGGAATTCAGGTTCAGGACGAGGGCACAAACTCGGGCGATTCGGTGGACTACCCCGATTTTGCCCGCCTGGTTGGCGAAGATGTAGTCCAGAAGCGCGTCGATCTCGGCATCCTGGTTTGCGGCACCGGGATTGGCATGTCGATGGCCGCCAACAAGGTTCATGGTATTCGGGCGGCCAATGTCTCCACCGAGTTCGAAGCCGAAATGGCGCGCGAGCACAACGATGCGAATGTCCTGACGCTGGGGGCACGCGTTCTCGACGAACTCATGGCCTTAAAAGTCGTCGACAAATGGCTGCACACCCCGTTCGCTGGGGGACGCCACCAGCGCCGAGTCGACAAGATTATGAATATTGAGCAACGGAACCACCCATGACTGACACAAATACAGCCGTTATCGCACACCTTGATACTCCCTTCCACGAGTTCACCCGCGATGGCCACACGATCAGCACCGACCGCAAACGACTCGATATCGATTTCATCCACCGCTCCCTTACGCACTGCCCCTGGTCCGAGGGAATTTCACGAGACAAGGTCGAACGGTCGATCCAAACTTCGTTCTGCTTTGGCGTGTACGATGGCGAGACGCAGGTGGGTTTCTCGCGCGTGATCACCGATTTCGTTACCTTCGCGTATATCGGCGATTTCTTCATCACCGAGTCTCACCGAGGCCGCGGACTCGGAAAGTGGTTGATTTCGACGATTCTCGCGTGTCCTGAACTTGTGAACTTGCAACGCAAGTGCATTGTTACGGCGGAGGCTCACGGACTTTACCGCCAGATGGGCTTCATGTCGGTACAGAGGCCGGCCGCGTACCTGGAACTTATAAATAAAGACGCTTACAAGTGAGATGGCCTGGCTTGGCCGGAAACGGACGTGTCATGAATAATGAATGGATGGAGCGCCCCTTGAGCGCATCGGACCCGGAGATTGCGAAGGCGATTCGCAGTGAAGAACTGCGGCAACATGAAGGCCTGGAACTGATCGCGTCCGAGAATTTCGTTAGCGAGGCTGTGCTGGAAGCGGCGGGCTCCGTGTTTACCAACAAGTACGCCGAAGGTTATCCGGGCAAACGCTATTACGGGGGCTGTGAATTCACCGACATCGTCGAGAACCTGGCTCGCGACCGCGCGAAACAGCTATTCGGCGCGGAACACGCCAACGTGCAGCCGCACTCGGGATCATCAGCAAACATGGCCGCGTATGCGGCGATCATCCAGCCGGGCGATGTCGTCATGGGACTCGACCTCGCGCACGGCGGCCACCTGACGCACGGCCACAAGCTGAGTTTTTCTGGCAAGACCTACAAGATCGTTTCGTACGGCGTCTCCCGCGACACCGAGACGATTGACTACGATGAGTTGGAGAAGGTCGCCGAGCGCGAGCGTCCGAAGATGATCATCGGCGGCGGGTCGGCCTATCCGCGCATCATCGATTTTGCCCGAATGCGGCAGATCGCTGACAAGGTCGGCGCGTTCTACCTCGTCGACATGGCGCATTTTGCCGGGCTCGTTGCGGGTGGCGTTCATCCTTCGCCGGTACCACACGCTCACATCGTCACTACCACGACCCACAAGACGCTGCGCGGGCCGCGGGCGGGCATGATTCTCTGCAAAGCGGAACACGCGGCCGCGGTGGACAAGAGCGTATTCCCGGGCTGCCAGGGCGGCCCGCTGGTGCATATCATGGCGGCAAAGGCCGTTTGCTTCAAGGAGGCGCTGCAGCCCTCGTTCAAGGAATATGCGGCGCAGATCGTAAGCAACGCGAAGATACTGGCGCAGACCATGGCCGACGATGGCTATCGCGTTATCTCCGGCGGCACCGATACGCACCTGATGCTGATCGACGTCTTCAGCAAGGGAATGTTAGGCAGTGAGGCGGAGAAGGCGCTTGGCGAAGCCGGGATCACGGTCAACAAGAATGCGATTCCGTTCGACACGAATCCGCCGCTGAAACCGAGCGGCATCCGCATCGGAACGCCCGCGCTTACGACGCGAGGGATGAAGGAGGCCGAGATGAAGCAGATCGGCCACTGGATCACGCAGGCTCTCAACCATCGGAACGAGCCGGCGGTGCTGCAAAAGATTCGCCGCGAGGTGCTTGAGCTTTGCGAGCAGTTCCCGCTTTATGCAACTCGTCGGCAGCGCCATGCCGAGATGGTGACGGCGTAAGCGGCTCGTCTGAAACCTGAATATCTGATATTGTGCGGCGCATCATGCGCCGCATACTTTTGCTTTGCCTCATCGGCTTGTGCATTTCCTCTTCCGCCCAGGACTCCACGCCAAGGCCGCGGGCCCGAGATCTCGGGATCGAGGTCGGTATTTTCCCGACAGGTCCTCTGAATGCGATTACGGATGTGTCCGGAGTGCTGGTCGGGCAGAGCACGCTGATTCGTGGCGACAATATCCGAACCGGCGTGACGGCGATTGTCCCCGAGGTGATGGTGCGCAACGACCCGAACTGGACGATGCATCGCCTGCCAGCGGCGGTTTTCGTTGGAAACGCCTATGGGAAGCTGATGGGCTCTACGCAGATCGAGGAACTCGGCGAGATCGAAACACCCATCCTGCTGACCTCGACGCTGAACGTGCCGCGCGTTGCCGATGCGCTGCTCGACTTCATGCTCGCCCTGCCGTACAACCGCGAGGTGCGCTCGATGAACCCCGTGGTGGGCGAAACCAATGACGGATACCTGAACGACATTCGCTCGCGGCCGGTCGGTCGAGACGAGGTTTTTGCCGCAATCAAGAACGCGAAAAGCGGTCCAGTCGAAGAAGGATCCGTTGGGGCGGGTACTGGTACGGTGGCGTTCGGATGGAAGGGCGGGATTGGGACCTCGTCGCGAAAACTGCCGAAAGAGCTCAGCGGTTACACGATCGGCGTGCTGGTGCAGACGAACTACGCCGGCGTCCTGACGATTAACGGTGCTCCGGTCGGACGCGAACTCGGCCGATATGAATTCAGCAATGTTTTGGAGCCACAGAAGTCCAGCAAGGGGTCCACCCCCAGCGATAATGCGAACGGCTCCGTAATGGTCATTATCGCTACCGATGCCCCCGTGGACTCTCGCAACCTGAAACGCATGGCGGCGCGGGCTATGCTTGGACTCGGCCGGACCGGCGCCGGGGGATCGAACGGGAGCGGCGATTACGCCATTGCGTTTTCCACGATGGATCTCTCCAGCCCGGCCACGCTGGTAACGAATGACCAAATGTCACCGCTGTTTCTAGCGGTAATCGAAGCCACGGAGGAAGCGGTCTATAATTCGCTCTTCCGGGCGACCACGGTCAAGGGCAACGGGCATACGGTCGAGGCACTTCCTATCGACCGAACGCTTGAAATTTTGCGTCGACACAACGCGTTCAAGCCGTTTCCAGCAGAACACTGATTTTCCATACCTGACGGGATACACTATCCGCGGTGAGAATCGCTCTCGATATTCGGCGCATGGCGGATTTCGGTATCGCAACATACATCCGCAACGTTGTCCGCACTCTTGGCAAACTCGACTCAGAGAACCAATATTTTCTGATCGGTATGGCGGACAGGCTGCGCGAGTTCGGTGACCTGCCGGGAAATTTCCACTCGATACGTTTCAGCGAAGAACCGATTGGGCTTCGGAGTTATCTCCAGTTGCGGAACATTGTCGGCCGGCTGCATTGCGATCTCGTCCACATTCCACATACATTCTGGCGACCGCGACCCACATCATGCCCCTACGTGATGACTGTGCACGATGTGCTCGACTATCTTTACCGAGTGAAGGGCCATTCCAACTTCAGCCAGCACGTGCACTACCGGCTCACGCGGTTCGCTCTCCATCATGCGGCACGCATTTTTGCGGTGTCGAACTTCACGAAACAGGATGTCGCACGGCTCTTCCAGGTACCGGAGAAAAAGATCGAAGTTGTATACAACGCTCTCGACGAACGCTTTCGCCTGGGTCCGACGAACGACGCCGACAAAGAACTGATCGCCGAGCGCTACCAGGTTCACTACCCGTTCATTCTCTATTCGGGCCGCATCTCTCCGCATAAGAACGTGGTCCGCATCATCGAAGCGTTTTCCGCGTTAAAGACGGAACTCGCCAAAGAAGGCCGCCTGGATGATCTCAAGCTGATCATCATCGGCGACGAGGTTTCAAAACATCCCGACCTCCGCCGTGCCGTAATCAAGAGTGCCGTTCAGTACGATGTGCGCTTCCTGGGCTTCGTCCCTATCGAGGTCCTTCGTATCTTCTACGACACCGCCAAGGTTTTCATTTTCCCTTCTCTGTACGAAGGCTTCGGGCTGCCACCGCTCGAGGCGATGGCGCACGGCACCCCGGTCGTCGCGAGCAACACGTCGTCGCTGCCTGAGGTCGTCGGCAAGGCTGCGGTGCTGGTCAATCCGGAGAATGTGTTTGAAATCAGCCGCGCGATGTTCCGTGTTCTGACGGATCAGCCATTGCGCGAGAAGATGAAAACTGCCGGGCTTGCACAGGCGGAGAAATTTTCGTGGGAAACGTCGGTGAAGAGAATGATAGAAGTCTATGAAGACGTTGTGCGCAAGAAAGCCCCGCAAGCGCTTCCTGGCAATGTTGACGCTACCTAAACTTTCAGCTCAACCACGGTTGCTCCGGCCCCGCCTTCCTTCTGCGGCGGCTCGGTAACACTTGCAACTTGCGGATTCGAATTCAGGTATTGCCGAAGCGCTTTCCTTAGAATTCCCATCCCTGACCCGTGAACGATGCGTACGCGCGACATGCCGGCGAGGAACGCGCGGTCGATAAACTTCTCCACCTCCCGCGTCGCGTCATCCACGGTGAAGCCGATCACGTTGATCTCCGACGGCGCGGACGTCGGTTCCTCGCGCAGCGTGACGTTGATTCCTCGGGCTCGGGCCGCCTGCACCGGATTGTCAGCGGCGCGGCCGATGACCTGGGCGACATCGTCGAGCGGCACTCGCATCTTCATCATGCCAACCTCCACTTCAATCGCCTGATCGTCCAGTTTGCGCGTGACGCGACCGGCCCGGCCCAGTGATTTCAGTTGAACCGTGTCCCCTTCCTGTACGCGCTGAACCACGTGTGGCTGGGCGGCGCTGTCGCCCTGATCGGCTCCGCTGCTGTGCGCCACCACAGCCTGGTTGAACTGCTCACGGAATTCGCGGCGTGCGCGTGCGATTCGGCGCTCTGCTTCTTTGGACAGCTTCTGAGCGGCGGCACGGTCCTGGATTGCATTCACGGCTTCGCGCGCGTGGTACTCGAAGTCGCGAATCAGGCTTTCCAGCTTCTTCTCCAGGTCGCGAACCTTATCTCGCTGCTCTTTCAACCCTTCAGTTTCGAGCCGCTTCTGTTCTCTCGCGAGTTGCTCCTCGCGGACCTGGATGCGCTGGCGTTCCGACTCAAGTTCGCGCAAACGAGCGTGCAGATTATCGAGAAACCGCGCGACATCCTGAGTCTGAGAGCTAAGCCGGGCGCGGGCTTCGGTGACAATCTGCTGATTCAGCCCAATATGCTGAGCGACG
Organism: Terriglobia bacterium; assembly: GCA_032252755.1. Lineage (NCBI taxonomy): Bacteria > Pseudomonadati > Acidobacteriota > Terriglobia > Terriglobia bacterium. Next base: position 99,097 of record JAVUPY010000051.1, on the reverse strand, counting down.
TTGATACCTGCCGATGCGCCGGGGACCCCCACGCGAAGCTCGTACGTCGGCGCAAGCGTGCGCTCATCGAATCCGACAGCGGCGTTCAATACGCCATGCGTGTTCGCCGCATAGACCTTGAGAGACGTGTGGTGAGTCGAAATGATTGTTACGCATTGCGCCCGCCGGAAAAAGTCGGCAATAGCCACGGCAAGCGCCGCGCCTTCTTCGGGATCGGTAGCCGAACCTAGCTCGTCGAGCAGCACCAGCGACTGCTCCGTCGCCGTATGCGAGATGAAATCAATATTGGTGACATGAGCCGAGAACGTAGACAGGTTCTGCTCGATCGATTGGTAATCGCCGATATCTGCCAGCACGTTGTCGAAGATCGGGAACTCGGCGCGATCGGCGGGGACCGGCACCCCGGCCTGCCCCATCAGCACCAGCAGACCGACAGTCTTCAGTGAAACGGTCTTTCCACCCGTGTTGGGGCCGCTGATGATCAACTGGCGGTGATCGCGGTCCATCTCCAGCGTCATCGGCACAACTTTGCCGCCCTTCGCTCGCAGGTTCCGCTCGAGCAGGGGATGCCGGGCATTCCGCAAAGCCATCACGTCTGAGGCGCCGCGATCGAGAACAGTCAGCGCGGCGCAGTCGTATTGTTCGGCAAAATGAGCCTTCGCAAACTGCAACTCGAGTTCGGCCAGAACGTCGACGGCTTCGGCAATGGCCGGTGCACTCTGCCCTAGCCGAGCCGTCATCTCGGCAAGAATGCGATGTATCTCCGCCTGTTCTTCTTCGAGCAGCCGCACCAGGTCGTTGTTCTGCTCGATGGTCTCCATCGGCTCGACGAAAACTGTCTGGCCGGACGAGCTGGTTCCATGAATTACGCCGGGAACACGTCGCTTCTGTTCGATTTTCACAGGAATGACGAAGCGTTCGCCGCGAATGGTGATGAGTTCGTCCTGCACCGCCCCGCCTTCGGCGAGCCGGCGCAGGTAACCCTCGAGCGTGTGCTGGATGTGGCGGCGCTGCTTTTCGGTTTCACGCCGAATGCGCGCGAACTCCGGCGAAGCGCGGTCGTCCAGCGATCCATCCGGCAATAGTTTGTTGCCAAAGTACCGCAGCAATTCGGTGAAGTCCGCCAGCCGCGCCGAGAGTTCCCTCACAGCCGGCCACTCTGCCTTCAGTTGCGTGGGTGGATGCAGTACGATTTCCCGCCACTCGGCGGCCCTGCCGGCAGCGAAGAGGATGCTACGAATTTCGGGGATTTCCAGCGCGACGCCTTGGATTCGCGCTTTGTCCAGAATTTCTCCGGGATCGACCAGACTGGCAAAATCAAAATGGCCGCCAGCCCGGAGGTAGGACCGTATCTCCGCCGTCAGCTGATGCTGATTCGCGATCCACTCGCGGTCAGTCGTGGGCTCAAGCTTCCCGATACGGCCTCGACCAAGTTCGGATTGCGCGAAAGTACTCAACCAGTTCCGAAACTGGTCGTACTCGAGTACACGCGCACTGCTGTGTGCAAGAGAGTCTGGCATGGGCCGTCCATTCTGATGTTACAGGGACAACGAAGAGGAGGGCTAGCTCTGCTGCGATTGCGCAGAGCCTGGCTAGCCGACCGCGGATTTCTGTGCCGCCGGAAGACGTACTCTGAATCGGGCGCCGCCCTCGGGCATATTCTCGGCCGTGATCTCGCCTTTGTGGTCGGCAATGATTCCGTAACACACGCTGAGGCCGAGTCCGGGGCCTTTGCCGAGTCCCTTGGTCGTGTAGAAAGGATCGAACACTCGGGTGGGCTCCGATATCCCGGACCCTGTGTCGGTGACTTCGAGGATTACAGACCCATTCTGCGCATAGGTCCTGACTGTAATTGTTCCGCCTTGATCTCCAAGGGCGTCTTTTGCGTTTCCCAGAAGCTGCAGGCAAACATCCGCGAGCTGTGACGCGTCGCCCCATGTCCAGGGCAGTTCTGCCGCCAGTTGCCGAACGAATTGAACCGGTTTGCCTAACTCGTCCATTTCGCGAAGCCTAAGCGCGTTTTCGACGACCGTGTTCAGGTGAACGAGTTTCCTCTCAGGCTTGCTCTGGCGCGCGAACTTCAGCAGGTTGCCGACGAGATTTTTCGTACGTAATGCCTGGATCTTGATCTTCGTCGCGTGGGCTCGGATCGTTTCGTCGGCCGCGGGGTCCGTCTCCATCAGCTCGGAATACCCGAGAATCGCCGTCAGCGGATTATTGATCTCATGGGCCGCTCCGGAGACCAACTGGCCAATCGATGCCAATTTCTCCGACTGTACCACTTGCGCTTGCAACCTCTGCAAATCGGCATATGCGCGGCGGCTCTCTGCAAGCAGCCGAACTCTCTCGCGATCCAGCAGGTACTGCTTCACGAAAACCAGCGTCCCGAGCATGACAATGGCGACCATGCTCACTACAAGCCGGAACCGGAAGATTGAGTCATGGGACGAGACCCGGTATTCCATAACCGCGGCCATTATCGGAATGGAAAGGAGCGCAAAGAGCGCGATTCGAGGAACCCAGGCGTGTTCGTCGGCTGTATCAGCTTCGCCGACGTTGTCACTCCCCGAGGTCTCTTCGGGTCCACGAACGACGGTCCACAGGTACCACAAGATCGCACTTATCAGCGGGACATCGTAGAGACTCCCTGAGTAATAAGTGCCGCTCTGAATGGCCAGGTTAATTATTTGTGATGAAACAATGTACAGAGTACCGGCACCAAGCAGACTTCCAAACGTCAGTTTCCACTCGTCCCGCGTGCTGATAAACAAGAATGCCAGCAGCCCCAACCAGACCAGGTTCTCAGCAAGGTAGAGGGCGTTATAACTGGTGTCATACGCCGCCATGTCAAGCCGGATAAATTGGGATGGGAAGACGAGGAAAACGTACAAGTAGAGCCACCAGAGCAGGAGCATAGTCCAGTCGATGGCCGACAACGTCATGCGGCGGAGTTCGCCCGGCACTTGTGGCCGGACAATAAGTGCCGCCGTGAAGGGCACGAAATGGAAAAAGAGCACGACATCGGCCCAGAAGGGGTCCGGAATCGCCTGCTGACGAATAACTTCGACGTAGATCCATCCAGCCTGCGCGGTAGCCCATGTCGCAAAGCCGGCCGCCATCAGTACCCAAAAAACGCGCGGCCTCCCATGAGAACGAACCGATTTCCAGATCGCCACAATGGCTGGCGCGAGCATCAGGATGAACTGGGAAATGTCCGCAAAGGCTACCAGAATCCGGTTTTGCGGCGGCTCAACTGCTGGCGGGCCGGTTACCCTATGAAAGTAAAGCAGGGTCACCGCGACATATACGATGAGCGCCCCTAACGGCGCAACGGCCCAGCGTTTTGAGACGGGTAATGCCATGGAAGACCGGTTGCTTCTTGGCAACATTCGACCATGCTTCCGAAACAGGCGAAAGTTACCATGGTTTCGCACCTGGGTTGCTCAAGGATACCCCGGAAAATAGGGGTTTTTGTGAGCCTTATCACAGAGGAGATTGTCAAACTGGGTGCTAGAATTTTACTGTTATGGCATTTCCAGTCCAGCGTCCCCGACGTCTTCGCCGCACCGAGAGTTTGCGATCGTTCGTCCGTGAAACCCGCTTGTCGCCTGAAGGGTTCGTCTACCCCTTGTTTGTCTGTCCGGGCGAAGGCATTCGCAAAGAAGTCCGCTCCATGCCCGGCGTATTCAACATGTCGGTTGACGAAGCCGTTAACGAGTGCCGCGAAGTCGCCTCGCTCGGAATCCCCTCGGTCATCCTGTTCGGCCTGCCCGAATCAAAGGACGAAAAGGCGACCGGCGCCTGGGCCGACGACGGCATCGTGCAGAAGGCAGCGCGAGCGATCAAGCGCGAAGTGCCGAACCTGCTGTTGATGGGCGACGTTTGCCTTTGCGAGTACATGTCGCACGGCCATTGCGGAATTGTGAAGCCAGTTGCCCAGCCGCAGTCGGTGGGAGCGGCCGCTGCCGCGCCGCCCTCCGCAACTGCTGTCGACTACGAAATCGTGAATGACGCGACCCTGGACATTCTCGCCAGGACCGCTGTTTCTCAGGTCCGCGCGGGGATGGACATCATCGCCCCCTCGGACATGATGGATGGCCGCGTGGGTGCGATTCGCACGGCGCTGGACAAGAACGGATACGAGAGCATCCCGATCCTCAGCTACGCCGCCAAGTTCGCCTCCGGTTTCTACGGCCCCTTCAGGGAAGCCGCCGACAGCGCACCGCAATTCGGCGACCGGCGCTCCTACCAGATGGATCCTGCCAATCTTCGCGAGGCTATGCGCGAGATCGAACTCGATCTCCAGGAAGGCGCGGACATGATCATGGTGAAGCCCGCGCTCCCCTATCTTGACGTGATCTCCGAAGCCCGGCGGCGTTTCGACGTTCCGCTCGCGGCCTACCAGGTCAGCGGCGAATACGCGATGATCAAGGCCGCGGCCCAGAACCACTGGATCGACCACGACCGCGTCATGATGGAAAGCCTGCTGAGCATTCAGCGCGCCGGAGCATCGATCATCCTGACGTACTTCGCGAAGGATGTGGCAAGGTTGCTCGCGTAGAGGGGCTACCTAGTTCGACGAAGAGGGTTGGCTCGTCTGCCAACCCTTTCGTGTTTGGTTTATCATTTCTTTGTGGCTCTGTACCCCTGTGGTGAATAGCTTTTGATCTCCGTCGTCCATCTCGGAACCATTGATTACGGCTCCGCTCTGCGCCTGCAGGAGCACCTCGTCGAACTTCGCAAACAGAACCGTATCGATAATGTTCTCCTGCTGCTTGAACACCCGCCTGTGATCACGCTCGGCCGCAATGCCAATGACACGAACATCGTCGCGCCTCGTGATTTCCTTGCCAGCAAGGGGGTCGAGGTGTTCGAAATCAATCGCGGCGGCGATGTGACCTTTCATGGTCCGGGACAACTCGTCGGTTATCCCATCTTCGACCTGCGAAGCTTTCCCGAGAAGATCGGCGTCGTCGAGTACGTACGGCGGATCGAAGAAGCCCTGATCCGCACCTGCATTCACTACCAGATCGAAACCCAGCGCATCCAGGGAATGACGGGCGTCTGGACGTTATCAGAGCGAAAGATAGCCGCCATCGGCGTCCACATCTCTCGCGGCGTTACTTCGCATGGCTTTGCCCTGAATGTCACCACGGACCTCGATTACTTCAAGCTGATCGTTCCCTGCGGCCTTACCAAACCCGTCACTTCGATCGAGTTCGAAACCGGCAAGCATCCTGGCATTGACGACATACTGCCGATCGTTACCCGCAGCTTTGGCGAGGTATTCAAAAGCCAGATTTTGTGGGTCGATTCGCTGGAAGACCTGCCGGGCTCAGCTCCCGTCCCCGAAGACACGCCCCTCAAGGTGCCGGATAACATCCGCGAGCTTCACGGCGATAAAACTTTCCTCGCCTGATAATTAAAAAGGGGAGCGCCGAAGCACTCCCCTCGATCGCTGTAGATCTACTACTGATTCATCTCGAAATGTGCACGCCGGTTTGACTGCCAGCACTGATCGTTTTCTTGCGTGCAGAAGGGCTTTTCCTTGCCGTAGCTGATCGTCTTGATACGATCGGAACTGACGCCCATGGCCACGAGTTGATCCCGCACGGTGTTGGCCCGGTTCGAGCCAAGCGCCAGGTTGTACTCCTCGGACCCACGCTCGTCGCAGTGCCCCGAAATGGTTAGCTTGTAGTTGGGATGTGCCGCCAGGAACGCAGCGTCAGCCTTAAGAATCGCCTGCTCATCGGATCGTACGTCATACTTGTCGTAGTTGAAGTACAGGTCCTTGACGTTCTGCGCAAACAGTTCGGCATCCGTCGGCCCTTGAGCAACCGGCGGCGGTGGAGTGGCCACTGTGACGCGGGCATCCGCTTCTTGCGTGCCGCCGGGACCCTTTGCGACCAGTTTGTAGGTGGTCGAGTCTTCGGGCGATACGGTCCGCGATCCGCTGGCTGTGACTGTACCCAAGCCGTCGATCGTAATGTCGTTCGCGTTCTGCGTGCTCCACGTCAGGGTGGTTGACTGGCCCTTCTGCAGATTGCTGGGCGACGCGCTCAGACTCGCGGTGGGAGCTGGGGGCGGAGGTGGTGCTGGAGTCGCCTTGGCCGTGGCCACCTTTTTGGCGCAGGCGCCCAGCGAGACCGCAAGAGCGGCCACGCCAAGAGAGAGAAATAGACGAGTGAAACGCGCGGACATAACTTCCTCCTCTAGAGAGATTTTGATTTGAATGGCACTAAGGATTTGCGGCAATAGCTAACAGCGAAGTTGCGAAGCCGGATACGAGGCGGTCAACACTTCTGCTTCACTGTTTTGCCGACCGCTACTGCTGAGTACGACTTTGCCGGCTAAGAGTGCGGTCCAGGCTGCAAGGGCTGATATGACTGCGCGGAAACGAGCGTCGGCACGCAGCGCTGTCGTTGGTCCGTGAGTAGACGTAAATGAGCCCCGTGGTGCCGGAAACAGGAAAAGCGCCAGCGTCGTCAGCATCAGCAGCAGAACGAACTTCGGAGAGAGAGTGAACATCCGGCCAGCTTCTACACTGAATTTTAAACCGGGTTCTCTGCGGAAGTTGCGACACTAAGGTGTAAAGCCCGGTAGGATTTATGTTCATTCGAAGCGGTAAACGACCTTACCATCGGTATCGGCCGTTGGGCCATAAACCGAGGTCACCCGTTGCTCCAGCAGACGCAGGTAGACCACCAGTTGCCCTCGATGATGCGTGGAGTGGTTCATCCGCCGAACCATCACCCACGCCCGCGAGCGCGGGACGTCGAAGAAGTTCACCGTCTCCTCCCACCACGAATCGGGCTTCCGCCGCAGGATTTCGAGACGCCTGGAAGCATCCGTTCTGTACTTCTCGATGAAGGCGATTTTCGTGTACTCGGACGGGAGAATCTCGCCTACATCGATCCCGAGCATGTCCCGCATCCATGCGCCCTCGGACTTGAGTTGGTGCTCGAGCTGCTCAAGCACCGTTCGCGATTTCGGCGCTGGGCGGAAATTCATGGCTTCTTCAGCAAATGTGTCCCACGTTTCAACAGTTTTCAGAATCTCGGTTTCGTAGGTGTCGACCAGGAAGGAATACGTGCTCATGCCGTCCTCGCGGGCAGAGAGTCTACTACGCCTGCAGCGGATTATGTTGGCGGCGTGCGACTTGGCTGCCTTTGTGATTAAATTCTTGGTCGCCCCGGAAAGCGTCCATGCCCAAGAAACCGGAAAAGCCCACATCCAGCAAATCTGTTCCAAAGAAATCTCCGGCCAAGCCGAATCGCTCTGCTGCTGACGCCGAAGCCGCCGCCAGTGCACTCCGCTGCTACAACATTCCCGATTACCGCCTTGAACATCCCGAGTTCTCCATCGCCACAGAGCGCGATTCGACAACCGGAGAAACGCGCTATTCCGTCGAAGGCGACCTCTCGGCCGACGCGCCGCCGATCCGCGACTCGAAGTACCTCTCGCGGGAACAGTGCATCGAGATCTATCGCTGGATGCTGCTGAACCGCAAGATGGAAGCGGTCCTCGAATCGCTCTACAAGCAGAGCAAGGTCGTGGGCGGCGTTTACTTCGGTCTGGGGCAGGAGGGCTGCTCGTGCGCCTCCGCCTGCGCGCTCCAGAAAGATGACTGGATGGGGCCGATGATCCGCAACCAGGGAGCGCTGCTGGTGCGCGGTTTCTCCCCGGCGGACATCATGCGGCAGTACATGGCCAAGGCCGACTCACCGACATTCGGCCGCGACGCGTCGTCCCACTTCGGCGACATTCGCGAGCGCAATGTGTCCGCCCCGATCTCCATGCTCGGCGAACTCATCGGCATCATGGCCGGCGTCTGCCTCGGCGCGCGGTTACAGGGGCGCAACATTGCCGGGCTCACCTACATCGGCGACGGGGGCCAGTCGACCGGAGTCACCTATGAAAGCCTCAACTTCGCCGCCGTGCAGAAACTCGGCGTCGTGCTCATCGTCGAAAACAATCTTTGGGGATACTCGACGCCTTCCGACATGCAGTTCCGCGTGAAGGACCTTGCCGAGCGCTCCATCGCCTACGGCATTCCCGGAGTGATTGTCGATGGCACCGATCCGTGCCAGGTTTACGATGCGACCCACGAAGCCTGCGAACGCGCCCGTCGCGGCGAAGGCCCAACGCTGATCGAAGCCAAGATGATGCGCATGAAGGGCCACGCCATCCACGACGCCGCACAATACGTCCCGCGACCGCTATTCGAATACTGGCAGAAGCGCGACCCGATCGCACGCTTCGAGAACTATCTCGTACACGTGAAGAAATGGCTGACGCGCGAGTCACACGACAAGCTCGTCAGCGAAGTCGATGCCTTCCTCGAACAGGAACGCGCCGCTGCCGAGGCCTCGCCCATGCCGACGCCGGAAGAAGACCGCAAGCATCAGGGCGTGTACTGCTCGCCGGAGTGTCATGAGATCAAGCCGAAGTATGGGACCGTAGAGTTCGAGACCGCGAAGACACTCGCCAAGTCGGACACCAATGAAGGTGCAGTTCACCTGAAGTAGGTTTCACGACGAACGAAGAACGAGGAACGAAGAACTTGCCTTTATATACCTATCTCGAAGCCATTCGCGCCGGACTCTTTGAAGAAATGGAGCGCGACTCCAGCGTCTTCTGCATCGGTGAGGATATTGGCATCTATGGTGGAGCTTTCAAGGTCACCGAAGGCCTCATCGACCGCTTCGGGCCGGAGCGGGTCATCGATACCCCGATCTCCGAGATGGCGATCGTCAATGCGGCCTTTGGCGCGGCGCTGACGGGACTGCGTCCGGTTGCGGAGTTCCAGTTCATCGACTTCATTGCCTGCGCATTCAACCAGATCACGAACCTGTTGGCGAAGGCGCACTTCCGTTGGGGCGCGCCGGTGCCAGTCGTCCTGCGCGGGCCGTGCGGCGGCGGAGTGCACGGCGGACCGTTCCACTCGCAGAACCCGGAGATGTATTACGTGCACACGCCCGGCATGAAAGTGGTGGCTCCTGCTACAGCGTACGACGCCAAAGGGCTAATCAAGTCAGCGATTCGTGACAACAACCCCGTGCTGTTTCTTGAACACAAGTTCCTCTACAGACGCATCAAAGAAGAGTTGCCGCAGGACGAATACACGATCGAGATCGGCAAGGCTCGCGTCGCACGTGAGGGCCGCCACGTTTCGGTGATCACGTACGGAGCGATGCTTTACGTCGCGCTGGATGCGGCGAAGGTCTTGACGAACGAGGGTATCGAACTCGAAGTGGTGGACTTGCGCTCGCTGCTGCCGCTGGATCGCGAGACGATTGCCAATACGGTTCGCAGGACTAATAGGGTGATCGTGCTGCACGAGGATACGAAGACCGGCGGAATCGCCGGAGAAATCGCGGCCTGCATCAACGAAGACGCCTTCGACTGGCTCGACGCGCCGATCACGCGCATCGCTTCGGCGGACACTCCGGTTCCATTCTCGCCGCCGCTGGAAGAGGTTTTCCTGCCGCGCGTGGAAGACGTGGTGCGCGAAGCTAGGCGGCTGAGGACCTACTAGAATGGCCAATCAGGGCAGATCCGATTCCGACGAGTTGGTTACTATCGCTCGATTTACGAACCAGCCAGAACTGGACATTGCGCGTGGCTTTCTGGAATCCGAAGGCATTCCCTCGTGGGCTCCAGAGGAACGGCTCGTCGCAAGCACCGGTGGACTGTACGCGACCGCGGTTGGTGGCATGCGTCTGCAGGTGCGGTCACGCGATGCCGAACGTGCAATGAAGCTGATCGAGGAGATAGACGAAGCGTCCAGTCCCTCGCTTAACGAAAGCGGCGAGTCATAAGATACAATTCCACCAACTCACATTGGGGTGCTGAATGAAAGGTTTCATCATCGGAGTCGTCATTACGCTGGCTGTAATCTTCGGGGGTTTCTATCTAACAGTGTCGCAGGGATGGTTCCCCGTCGGCGCCGATAATCCGCCGGGCGCCTTAGAGCGCAAGTACGCCAACATGGCCATGGATGCCTACGTGGAGAAGCACATGCCGCAGGGTAATAACCCGGTGCAGGCGAACTCATCGAACCTGATGGAAGGCGCCATTCTCTACGAGAAGCATTGCGCGCTGTGCCACGGCGGCGGCAAGGATCGCACCAGCCCGCTGGCTCACAAATTCAGCCCGCCGGTGCCACAGATTTTGCAGCGCATACCGCACGATCCCGATGCTCACCTCTTCTGGATGGTGAAGCACGGCGCCCGCATGACCGGAATGCCCTCGTGGGAAGGCGTCATGAGCGATGACGAGATATGGAAGACGGTCTCGTTCATCAAGCACTCCAATAACCTGCCGCCGGACGTTCAGCAGATGTGGGAACAGGCTTCCCAACAACATGCGACAACCAACGAGGTGACACCAACTCCAAAGGCGCAGCAGCAGAACGCAAAGCCTCAGCAAAGGAAGAAGTAGTAAAGACAACGGCAAAACGGCTAAGGGCAAAACGGCAAAACTGAGACCAAAGCGGCTTGGCTTCTGGCGTTTTTACCTTTGCCGTTTTGCCGTTTTATAATTAAAAGTTTGCTGTGGGATGTTCTTCGTTATAAAGCACCCCCTCGGAAGGTCATAAATGCCAACTGACGTCGTTATGCCGCAGATGGGCGAATCCATCTTTGAGGGCACTGTTACCAAGTGGCTGAAGAAGCCGGGCGACCACGTTAATCGCGACGAGCCGCTGTTCGAAATTTCAACCGACAAGGTTGATGCGGAAGTGCCTGCGCCGGCCAGCGGCGTGCTGCGCGACATCAAGGTGCAGCCAGGCGCGACCGTGCAGGTAAACACAGTCGTCGGCGTCATCGACGAGAGCGGCGCGGCGAGTGCGGCGCCCCAACCCTCAGCACCGGCCCCGGAGCCAGTGGCATCTACTCCACAGGCGGCGCCACCTCCGCCTGCGCCTGCTCCTCCGGTCGCAAGCCCTGCTCCGACTCCCGCTCCCGCAGCGGCGGCGCCGCAAGCGCCCTCGGGGCCGCGCACCGAAGTGACGATGCCGCAGATGGGCGAGTCGATCTTCGAGGGCACGCTGACGCGCTGGATGAAGAAGGTCGGCGATCACGTCAATCGCGACGAGCCGCTATTCGAAATCTCCACTGACAAAGTGGACGCGGAGATCCCGGCTCCCGCGGCCGGCACGCTGACCGAGATCCGCGTACAACCCGGAACCACCGTGCAGGTCAACACCGTGGTCGGCGTGATCGGCGGCGGTGCCGCACAAGCCGCGCAAGCTGCGGCCCCAGTCACGGCCGCGCCACAAGCGACGGCACCTCCAGCATCTGCACCTGTCGCAGCCGCTCCCGCTGCTCCTCGCGCTGCCGTTGGCGAAGAAGAGAGGCTTCGGTCTTCACCGCTGGTGCGCAGGCTGGCGCAAGAACACAACGTCGATCTTCGCCAGGTGACCGGAACCGGCTCCGGCGGACGGATCACGAAGGAAGACATCGAGACGTTCATCGCTAAGTATCCGGCGGGCGCTCCGCCGAGTGCTCCAGCACCGCAGGCACCATCCGCTCCGACGTACGCTGCGCCTGCGGCCGCAGCCGCGGAGGTACCGGCTACGCCTCTTCCGGCGACTCCGGCGAACAAGTTCGCGGGGGTTCCGGGGACGGTCGAGCCGATGAGCGTGATGCGCAAGAAGATCGCCGAGCACATGGTGATGTCGAAGCGCACTAGCGCTCACGTTCACGGCGTCTTCGAGATCGACATGACGCGTATCGTCAAACTGCGCGAGAAGATGAAGGACCGCTTCCAGCAGGCGACGGGGCTGAAGCTGACCTTCACGCCGTTCTTTACGCGGGCAGTCGCTCATGCGTTGCGCCTGTGGCCCATCGTCAACGCTTCGGTGGAAGGCGAGAACATTCATTACAAGCGCGACATCAATATCGGCATCGCCGTGGCACTCGACTGGGGACTGATCGTTCCTGTCGTGAAGCACGCGGACGAGTTGAGCTTTGCGGGCGTGCAGCGCGCAATCAACGATCTCGGCGAGCGGGCCCGAAGCAAGCGCCTGAAGCCGGAAGACGTGCAGGGCGGTACTTTCACGATCACCAATCCCGGAATATTCGGCGCAAAGTTCGGGATGCCGATCATCTCGCAACCGCAGCTGGCGATCATGGGCGTCGGCGCAATCACGAAGAAACCAATGGTCGTAACTGACAAGGACGGCAACGACTCGATCGCGATCCGTTCGATGATGCACCTGTCGATCGGGTACGATCACCGCATCATTGATGGCGCGGTCGCAGACCAGTTCATGAGCGTGGTTAAGAACTACCTGGAGAACTGGAACGAGCCGATTGTTTAAGGGCAAAAGGGTAGAGGGAAAAGGGCAAAACTGAAGACCAAATCTCTTAAGGGCCTGTCTTCGGACGGGCTCTTTGCTTTGCCCCACCCCCTATTCTTGCGATCTAGCAGGATCATTGATTTAGGGAAATTTTGGCTTCAAATCTATGAGAGGGTTGGCGTTAAATCTCAAAATATTGAGAGCAAAGGAAAAAGCTCCGGGTTATCAAGCCGGAGCTTTCCGTACCAATCGGTACTTACGCGGTCTGCCAAACCAAGGTCAGCCTAAGTCCAGTACCAGTCAACGGTCAACCACAACTTAGCTCTTGGCCCAGGCAGAGGCGTTGAGGCACTGGACGACGCCGTCGATGATTTTGCCGAGGCCGTCGCGGAATTTGTCAGGATCGATGATCTGCTTGTTCATGACGGCATCGGTCATCGAAACCGCGGAGGATGCGAAGGACAGCGCGGCTTCTTTCTTTTCCGCGCCGGATTTGCTGCCAAATAAAGCCTCTACCCCGTGCACGACGGCAGGGATGAAGGCGATACCGCTGAGTAGTTTTCCCAGGAAGTTCATGCTGGCTCCTTTAGTTAAGTCGAAGTCTGAAGTCGAAAAGACGTCACAGGTCACAAGTCGCAGGGAACAGAAAGACCCACATCTGCCAACTGCGGCAGATGTGGGGCACCGAATGTGGTCTACATCAAGCTGCTTAAGTTGTTTTCGTAATAGATCTTCAGGATTTTCTCTGCGTAGCTGGGGTCTGTGGCCCAATGCTTCGCGAGGGCGTGCGTGAACAGTTCGGGATCGTGTGCGTTCGCGCGGGCCTCGGCGTAGACCGCGCCGTTGGCGATCAGCTGGTCGCGGCATGTGAAGCACTCGGCCATGTCTTTATAGGCGGCGAAACGGGCGGTCACCTTCTGCACGTCTCCGTTGATCACTTCGGTTGTCGGCATTTCGAGAACGGCGTGGCGGCCGTGGGCCTTGATGCCGAAATAGTTGTTCGCTTTTCGTGAAAGCGCCGAGTTGCCAAATGCGCTTTCGAGTGCGGCTTGCGCGACGGTGATGCCGGCGGGCAGTGCGCTGGTTTTGGAACTCGCCTGGGCAGCTGCCGTCGCTTGCTGCAAGAATTCTTCTCTGGTCATAGCTTATGTACCCGCAAATAGTCGAAGGCGAGATGGATGAGCGTGAGCAGGACGCCGAAAGCGGCACCGATGCCGCCCATCCGGTGCAATTGCGCTTCATTCCGTTGAACGCGGGAATCGAGTTCCTGCATTTTGCCTTCGCTGCCCGTGCCCACGAGATAACGCATGTGGGCCTTTAATTCCGCAAGGTCAGTCAAAACACGCTGTTCGAAATCATTCATAACGGCAGATCCACGTAGAGGATGGTTGTGTGTCGCGAATAGCGTGGCGGGTTCGAACCGTCGTACTGCCGGAAGCAGTACTGCTGGTTCCGCGCCAGTCGCGGCAGGGTGAAAGTTCGACTGGTGAAACGTCCGGCGAGGTTGCGGTCGATATCGGGACTCCACCCGGAGTCGCTGCGGCGCACCTCGATTCCGCCGCCGGCGGGGGGATCGATGCCGGCGTCGACCATGAGCGTTGTCGAGGTGATCGCGGTGTACTTCGCGTTGCTCAGGGGATCGAGGGCCGGCGGTGCAGTCGCGTCGACGACGATGCGCGGCCACTCGTAGCCGTCCTGCTCGCGAGACAGTTGCATGGCGAAGGCATCGGCGCCATCGTCGGCGAAATGGAACCTGATCCACTCGCGTTCGCCGATCAGGTCTTCCACATCGATTTGCACGTCGCGGATGATGGCAGAGAACCGGGCGTCACGCGACGGAGCGACGACGCTGACGGCATCGCCAGGGAAGATCTCGGTTCCGAGAGGCAGCGAATCTCGCCAGCAGGAATATTCGCCGGACCATCCGCCGTCCTTGGACGCAGAGAGCCACGCTTGCGCGGCGAGCACGCAGTCTTCTGAACTCCGTGCTACAGGTGCGACCAGGCTGGCCACGCTGGCGCGAACACCGTCGTCTCCGACATGAACAAGGTTGGCGATGCTCTCGGCGTCACTCGCGCTGCCGGCGGCGCGCGCGGCGGTGCGGTAGGTGACCACGATGGATTCGTTCGGTGCCGGCGGATTCACCGAGTAGAAATAGAGATCGCCGCTGGTAGAGATGCCGCACTCGGCACCCTCGGACAAGGCGCCTACGAGTCGCGTGCGGAAGGGTTGTCCCTGGAGCGCGCTGCGGACGAGGACTTCAGGCATTCGGCGGATGCGGAGGAAATTGAGCGAGGCGTGCAGGTTCTCGCTGGCGACGGGGACGTACAAGCACGTCGACGGCACTCGCGTGATCAGGTCGTCGAACAGCGCTGTCGCCGGTTGCGCGAAGGTCGCCGGGTTCGCAGGATCTATCTCGCGACACTCAAGGACCACGCGCATGCTCGTCGCGGTATCCTGCCCGCCAAGAATTCCCGCCGGTGAACAGAAAGACGAGTGAAGGCGGAAGTGGTCGCTGCCGTACAGTCGCGTGCTGAGCGCGTAGCGGCAACCGGCGCGAGCCGTGACCACTGTTCCGACCGCGGTGCCGTTGATCAGGGGCTGAATGTTGCGTTGGCCGCCGGAGTCGGTGACGCGAAAGCCGGCGATGCAGTGGGCGGCATCGATGGTGTGGTCGAAGAGGCCACCGATCCAGCCACTGCCGCTGTCAACGGCAAGTTCTCCGTGCTGGAACTGCCACGCACCGCCGAGTTCGATGGCCTGCTGCAAGGTGACGGAGCAAGCCTCCGCGTCTCCCGTTCCGCCAGCAGTGCTGAGTTGGCCGTGCTGCACCTGCAATGCGCCTGCAGTGTCCTTGACGTCCCAGAGATAGGGCGCAAGAGAGGTGGTGAATTCTTCTTCGAGAACCGTCTGCTGGGTACGGAGGTAGGGATAGTTCGACAGCGAGAAGACGAGCATGTAGCCATCGCCGACGAACTGGTCATTAACGTAAGAGTCGGGTTCGTTGCCGGAGAGGACAGTGGCCTTGTTGACCACGGTGCCCGATTGCTCTGCCTGCAGCTTCCGGTTATCGAGCGCGGGATCGTTCTCGTTGAGCACGTGCACAAGGCTTTCGACGGGGCGCAAGGTAATGGCGTGGTCGTGGACGCGACAGGCGCAGCGGGTTTGGTTTGCCAGCTGTTGTGCGATGTCGCTCCAGCGGCGCGCTCCGCCGCAGGAAACCGCGACGACGGTGCCGCCGTCGCCTAGGCCACTGGTTTCGAAAGCGCCGGGACAAAGTTCTTCAGCGAGATCTTCGAGCAGTTGGCCGGCAGTCACGCGGGCGTAGTTCGGGCGCGCGGGCAGGGGACGATGATCGAGCAGCGCTTCATCGCCGGTCGCCTTGAGCACGTACGAATACCAGGGACCACGTTCGCTATCGCCGAGGCTGACGCCCCGGAGAGGCTCGGTGAGATAGCCGGTGAAAAGCTTGCTGCCGTCATCGCGAACCAGTTGAACGCGTGCGCCGGCGATCGGCATCAGCATGAACTGCGATTCGCTTAGCAGCGTTGCCTCGAGTTCGTCGGGGTGGTTCAGCTTGCGGCGAATTACGGGACCGCGACCGCCGCTGAGAAACTGCGTGTAGTCGCGCGGACCCGCCACGTCGAGATTGTCGATGTAGAGCTTCATGGGTCTCCTGAGAAGAACAAACTACTAAGGACACGAAGGCCTTCGTGAACCTTTGTGGCCTTGCCGGTTATCCTTTCGGCGGGATGTAGGTTCGGTACCAGAGGGCGCTGACGCCGTCCTGCGGATCGGTTGCGGGGAGGGCGAGGAGATGCGCTTCGAGCAGCATCGCCCGGTAGTCGTCGAGGATGATGTGCTTCTTCTCTGCGGCCTGGGGAAGCGATTGCAGTCGCGGGTAGTAGTAGCAGACACGCCCGCCGCTGACCGTCTCTTCGAAGAACAGTGCGGACCACTCCTGGCGAAATGCTCCGCCCTCGCGATCTGTGAAGCCGAGCACTTTTTGCAGCCTGGCGCTATTGGGGGGATCGCCTGCCGGCAGAGGATTCTCCAGCGTCACGGTTCCACCTGCGATGGCGGCGACCTTGCCGACGTTGAAGGTCACGCGACGGACGAAGTCGGCTTGCAGCGAAACAGTACCGGAACTGACGACGTACGCTCCGGGGTATCCAAGTCCGAGGTATCCGGTCTGCTGGAGGTAGTCGAGGTCGACGGCAACGAGGTCTCCGGGGGCGAGTTGCGCCGCGAATTGCGAATCGATTTGCAGCGCGGTTGCGGTCGAGCCGTTCAGGACAGGCATTGCCGTGATCGCGTCGCCACCGGCCGGCGACGGTTCTCCGTCGTTTCGAGGGGCGAGTACGTTCCAGTGCGTGCCGCCGGTCCCCATGGCGAGTTGCAGCTTTCCCCAGCGACGGAATGAGAACGAGACATGAGCCTCGAGTTTCTTGCGGAACTGCGCGACCACGGTCGCATCCGTGCCAGACTGAACGGACGTAGATTCGTCGACGGCGGTTCGCTGAAAGCCTTCCACCGGACCGAGGCCGATCCATGGCGAGGGAGGATTCGTGAGATCGAACGACGCGGCCTGGCTGGCGTCGAATACGGTCGGCTGGCTCGAGTCGCGCTGGACCGGCGCAACGAAGGCGTGCACGGCGGTCGAGACCGGTTGGTTGGGGGTGACGAGATCGATGCTCATTGTGCCTCCTGCCAGAGAACGCTTAGGCGCGCGGTGCGTTGAATGACTCCGCCGGTATCTTTTGCGTCATCGAGAGTTGCGTGCGTCCACAGCACCGTGCCGCTCAGCATTGCGGGTGGCTCTTGCGTGTAATCGAGGAGCGCGGTTTGGCGCGGCTCTAGAATCGAGTGAAGCTCGGCATCGAGTTCGGCGAGCGAGCGGCCGCGGTCTTCGCCGTTCGCGCTCTCGCTTCCCGCCGTGCCATAGGTAATTTCGCACTGCTGGGCGCGCCATCCGGCAGCGGATGCGTCCGGGGAGAGTTTCTCGTCTGAGGTCCAGCGAAGGTAGAAGACATCGTTCGCGGGAACCCAAGATTGGGATACGTTTTCACAGACGATCAGCGCGGGCTGATTCGTGTCGCCCATGGATCGCGTGGGATAAGACTGGGCGAGGCGCTGGCGCAACGCCATGTAGAAACTGTCTTTCACTGCCTGCATGTCACTCTCCCAGGGTGATGCGATAGAGGTACTCACAATTGGCAAAGAGTTCAGTCGAGACGTCGCGAATGCGGAGTGTCTTGGCGTTCCAGACAATCTCGGCATTCTGGTGCAGAGCTGCGGCGATCGCTTCGCGGCCAGTGCCGAGCTTCGCTTCGACTTCGGCGGCCGGAAGGAGCGCCTCCCACCGCGGAGTTGGGGCGCCCTTGACCTCGCGAACTATCGCGGGCGAGAGCCGGATTTCGCTGATGTCGTATTGCTGCAATCCGAGGCCGCGCGTGTCTACCGTTCCCATCGGGGCAGAGACCCGCAGGACGATCTCCGAGCCGCCGAGAGCGCGCAGCATAGCGGCGGCGGCGCGGCGCGGTGCCTGGGCGCGCGAGGAATCATTCCAATCGACGCTCATGCTCCGCACCTCACGGCGACGAATGGGGCCAGCAGGCGCTTCACGTCATCGTCGGCGAGGCTCGCGCCGAAGTATTCCAACTGCATCTTGTCCAGGCCGGAGCGGCGCACATTGAGCGCTGGCGACGCCTGGGCGTTGCGGACGAGTTGCGCGCAGGCGAACTTCACGCCATCAGGGATCGTCGCGAAGCCGGCTGTGTAGGTGACCTCGGCCTCAATGTAGGGCACGCCGAGAACCTGTGCGGGAATAATGAGTTCACCCGTCGCCGCGACGAACTCACACTGCGCGATGTCGACGTCGACCCAGGTACCGGCGAGTCCGAAGACCTGCATCACGGCCATGCCGAGGTCGCTGCTGAAGCCGAAGTCGGATGGGCCGTAGCGAACGCGTACCTTCGCCAGCGGCGAGGAGGCACCGTCGACCGCGCAGAGCGGCAGGTAGCTGAGGCGTGCGCGGCCGGTCTGCGGGGCAATGCGAATGCGTTCCGTATATTGCGTCACCCCGAGTGCGGGGCGTCGGCAGAGGCTGTCGATGAGCGAAGATGCCGAGGCTATGAGGGCCGCTGGTGTCGCCGCCTCGAGCCCGTAAGTTTCGTACTCCGAATCCGCGAGATACTGCATGTTTCCTCCTGAAAACTCGAGCCATCGAGGAAAGGGCCATCGAGCCATTTGATCTCCGATGGCACGATGACCCGTTGGCACGATGGCTCGATTACGTTTTACCGGTGCACGTTGACCTTGCAGTGCGCGTAGCCGGCGCCTTTTACGACGACGGCGCCGAACTTCGCGACTACCATCTGCGCTGCCAGCGAGCCGGTCATGCCGAGTTGGAAGACGCGCGGATTGGGATCTGTGAGCCAGTGGTACTCGACCATGTCCTCGCTCACGATGCAGGCCGGCAGGATGGCAGTGCCGCTGCCGGGAGTTCCGGTGTAGCCGAGCGCGAACTCGGGGATGAGCGGCAACTCGCCCGCCTGGGTCGAGAGCGTCTTCACGCGCAGGCCCGCGGCCACTTCAGTCGGCGAGAGGACGACGTTGAATTCCGTCTTCATCTCGCGATCGATCAGGTCAAGCAACACCGGGTTGGCGTAGATCGCGGTGGGACGAACTTCGTAATTCGAGTTCGCGACCATAGCGGCGATTGCCGACTTGATGCCGTCGACGATGCTGTCGTCAGTATCGACGGTGGCGATGTTGCCGCCGGCATCGATCTGCGCGGAGGCGCCGTAGTACTGCGTGGTGGTCGGCGCGCTCAGCGAGGTGTCATTGCCGTTCCACAGCGCGACGTCATGCGTGCGCATGAGGCCGTCCACGGCGTCGGCGAGATCCTTCGCCTGCAGGTAGGCGAACTGGCTCTGCTGCGCGCCCACTTCCAGGTCGAAGAGGTTGTAGTTGATCTGCGATACCAGGGCCTTGAGCGGGACGGAGCGCTCGACACGTGTCGGCGAACTGACGGTCGCGACGATGTTGCGCGGATCAACGAAGGCGCTCGCGGCGGAAGGCGACGGGATCGCGGTCTGCTCGAAGAAACGCGACGGATGCCCGGTCGCGGGCATCTGCTTGATGCGCTGCCCGAAGATTCCGCGACGGCGAACGATGTCGGTGATCTCGGTCTGGTAACGGTTGATTTCCACTGCGCCGGGTCCGATGAAGTCGGCGGCGGCGTTCAGATCGATGAATTGGGTCCTCATAATGTCCTTTCGCGCTCCGCTCGGGAGCGAAGAAGATCGAGCCGTCGGGCGATCGAGCCATCGAGCCATTTGTTCAATGGCAAGATGACGCAATGGCACGATGGCTCGATATAACGAACCTTCGGTTTGCTCAGGGGCTACTGCAGGATTCCCGCTCTTGCCAGCTCGGCCTTGACCGCGATGCGCTGTTCGACGCTCAGAGCGCGAAGCATTTCGTCGGCAGAGGTTGCGGCCAGCGGACCATCGCCGGCGCCAAACTTCGCAAGTAGCGCGCTGGTGCGGGCGGAAACCGTCTTACGTGCTTCAGGTTCGGCCTCGGCCTTCACCGCCGCACGCTCTTCCACCATGGCTACGATGTGCTCGATCTTCTGTTCCAGCGAAACGAAGTGCGCTTCCATGCGCGCCAGCGTCCGCTCGAGCGCTTCGGCCGCAGCGGCCAGGCGTGAGGATTCTGTGTTGTTTTCTTCCATTGTTTTCTCCAATTCGGCACCGGGTACCAGGTACCCGCTTACACCAGGCGAATCGAAGTTTTTCGATACGCCGCTTTGTCGCGCCGCAACACCGCCGCGCCGGTGAAGGTGAATTCGTTCACCACCCACACCGGCGCGTTCACGTCTACCACGACGGCATCGGCAATCTCGTACGACATTCCGAGCGAGCCCTCGCCGGCCGACATCTCCCGCACCACCTCCGGAAAGTCCTGGGCAAAGAGATAGCCCTCGACCGCAAGCTTGCGGATGCTGTCGCCGTGCGGTTCCAGTTCTGCCGAGGTGATGATGCCGACCTTGCGGCGCGCGTCGTGACGATCGAGACTCGGCGCGTAATCAACTGCCATGCCCAGCAACGAGGGCAGAGCGGCCTCGACCGACGCCGCCGGCAGCAAGACGCGATGACCGCGCGCACCGCTGGGCGGTTTGTCCGAGGCTTCGTTCGCAATGGTGAGCACGCCTTCGAACGGCATCCGGTTGGGATGCCGAGCGACCGGCGGCATCTCGATCGCCATCGCCTCCATTTCCACCTGCATGAGTTCTCCTTGAGTGATCGAGCCATCAAGCGAACGGGCCACCGTGCCATTGAAAGGAATTGCGATGGCAGGATGACCCGATGGCGCGATGGCACGATCTGCTTTAGTTTTCCAGTGGCGCCAACCCTCTCATCTGCCGCACTTCGTTGACGGTGAGGACGCCGCAGCGCAGCAACCGCTCCTGCACTTCCGACTTGGCGAGTTCGTTGGGGGCGTCGACGTCGGCGAAGACGAATTCGAGGTCGTTCCATCCGAGCCGCTTGGCAATGGCATCACGCGTGAGATGCTCGGCAAAGAGCTTTGCCGTGGGCACAATGGCGGTATGGAAAGCGTGATCGGTCAGTTCGCCGGCCGTCGAGCGATTCACGTCCCCTTCCAGACCCAAGAGCATAGGTGGAAGATCGAAGGCATCGGCGACGATGCGCAGCAGGAACTCCTGCCATTGCAGGCGAAGGTCGGAATCCGTCCCGCCGCCGAAGCGCACGACTTCGGGCTTGTGCGGCGAACTCATAATCGGCACCTTGCCGGTGCCTTCGACTTCGTCCTGCCACCAGCGAATGAGGCGCTCGTGTTGCACGGCGTCGAGTTCGTCAAGCCACAGCGCGTACTGCGCCACCGAGTTGTTCGCAAGCTTCGCGGCGTGGCGATGGGCGCTCAGGAAATTCGCGATGGTCTCGAAGGCAACTTCAAGCCGACCAAGGCCGAATGGAGTGTGCGTGCGTGGGTTCAGTCGAATGTACGACAACTCCTCGTCGGCGAGCACGACCTGGCCGGCAGCACCGAACTTACCCGTGACCTGCACGTAGCGCGGCGATTCCGGCTGGCCGTTCCAGTCGGCGCGCAACTTGATGGTCGCGCCGTCGACCGGCCAGAGTTCCAGCGGATGCTCAGTATCGCCGGTCTTGCGCAGTTCGATAGCGCCGAAGCCGCCGACAATAATGTCTTCGAGAACCTGCTCGGCCATCGACCGAAACGAATCGTCCGGGTTGGGCTGCTCGAAGATCTCGGTCAGGATACTGATACGCGCCGCACCGTCTTCGATTTCCTCGAGCTTGCGGCCGTGGCGCGGCTGGATGCGCCAACTCATTCCGGCGACGCGATCCTTGATGGTGTTGATGGCCTTGCGCGCCACCGGCGTCTCCGCGAAACGGCGAAGGTTCACCGGAGTCGGCTTCGGCATCGGCTCATTGCGCGTGGCGTTGCCCATTAGCGTTTGCGGCAGGGCCGCGGTCTTGCGCTTCTCTCCCCCATCGCGCTGCCGGCGCGCGCGGCGAAGAACTTCACCCAGCTTTTCGCGAATATCCATGCGTCTCCTGTAAACAGATCGAGCCATCGTGCGATCGGGCCATCGCGCCATTTGTTTTTCCGATGGCACGATGACCCGATGACTCGACGGCTCGATTACGTTAGAACTTACAGATCGCGATCAGGCCCTCGATGCTCTACACAATCGCACGTTGGCCCGATCGCCAGATGGCACGATTACAGCTTTAATTCTTCTCTCGCTCGCTCCGCGATCGCGGGGATATCGGCAACGGTCCTGATTACGACTCCGTTCTCGCGCATGACGCGCTTGCCAAATTCGATTTCGCGTGTCGGCGGAAGTTCGGCTTCGATGACGGCCGTAAGCTGCAAGTCGGAGCTTTCTTTCTCGCGAAGCCCGGAGGCGATTCGTGGGCAACTGAAGGCGAGCACCTTGGCGGCGTTGATGTCGCGCTCCAGTGAGACCGCCTGGAACATGCGCACAAGGCCTTGCCCCGAGGTCGACGCGTTGTAGGCAAAATCAATCTTCAGCGGATCGCCTTCTTCCGTGTACGGCACGACGGTAATCCCCGTTCGCAAAAATTGCCAGACTCCCTGGCGTTCGAATTCGCGACGCATGGCGTGCAGAATCGTCTGCCGTCCGGAAGCATCGCGCGATGCCGGCCGGTGCCGCTCTAGATACGCCTGCGAAAGCAGCTTCAGTTCCGCCTCGGGTGATTCCGTCATCAGCGGGCGCGCTTCGGTCAACTGCAGCACTCCGCCGAGCGATTCCCGCAGAGTTGCAGCAACGCTGCTGCCCGGGGCCCAGAGCACCTCGCGCAGTTGCTGCTCCAACCCGGTGATTGCTTCGACTTCGACGTCGGGATCGAGGCACCGCACACGTGACCAGTTGGTCGTAAAGAGGACATCCGAAAATCGTGGGCCGGCCGTGTCGACCGTGTAAAGCGCGACGCCCACATTGACAAACTCCTCCTTGACCGCGTCCGGCATGTAGCGAACCAGGAAGAACTCGCATTGTCGTTGTGGTGGCCTCAAATCCTCTGCTCCATCTCGATTTCTGCAACGCTGGCGTTTCGCCGGGCGGTGCTTCCCTGCATCGTTCTTTGTTAGTTTACCCGCTCCGCCCAGTTCGGAAACGGCTGGCGGCTCGAGTTCCTGAAGTTCAGTATCAGCTCCGGTACCCGGTTTCGCCGCTTCAGCAACTGCTCGATCAGCCGCTCCATGTCGCACGTATCGCCGTACCAGGCCGGTGGAACTGTCTCCGCGACCCGCCATAACTTCTGTTCGTCGAGTTCCTGCAACCGGCTCAGCCATGGCTCGAAACTATTCCAACCCGTTATGCCGCGATAGACATCGTTCCGTGCGTAAACGCCGCGCAGGGGTGAATCCGGAAAAGTCCATTCGCCGGCGTTAAAACAATACCCCTGGTCAATGAACGAGACCGTGAACTTGCGCTCGCGCGACTTCTTCCAGAAGGCCGCCTGTCTTCCATCGGCATTGCACGTCCATTTGTCCAGTATCAGCGCACCGGCGAAAGCCTCCAGGTTACGAACCCGTTCCAGCAGATTCTCTGGAAGATAGTCATAGACAACTCCCTCCGCCGGGGGAACAACATATCGTGACCCGCATTGCAGCCCGGGAACACACGAGATCACACCGTGAACCAACTCGATCCTGAGCTCCGGAGTGTGCTCGATCAACCAGGAGTCCACGTTCACGACTTCGACCTGCGGAACAGGCAGTCCGAGCAGTTCGCCCAATTTCGTAGCGAGCAACTCGTTCGCCAAAACCCGCAGGTGCTGCGGATTGTTCTGGAATTTCACGACGTAATAGTGGCCATCGCTGGCGCGCATCAGGTGACCCTGCGCACCACCGCGCATCCGCTTCACATGTTGAACCGCTTCGACGGCCACCGTTGCCCCGGAAACCTACATCCTTGAAGCCACATTTGAACCCATGTCTGCTGACTGCGCGAACCCCCATCTGCCAACTGCGGCGGATGTGGGGCACGGAGCAGGCACCAAGCAGCATCCTATCGTTCCCACAACTCCAAAACGGAACACAATTCCCATCTTGGAGCGGCATTTTCCCGAATCGGAACTCAAGCCAGTTGCGCCCGAACCGCGAGCGCGATGGCCATCGCCATCACCGCATCGTCGTGACTCCCGGCGGCGGCTTCGGCGCGCCCGTCTTTTCCCCGGACGAATGTCCGGCATTGTTCGAGCAGCCTCGGGCTCTGCAGCGACGACGGATTCGCCCGCAGCACCGCCGCCAGGTTCTCCAGCATCGGCGGACGATTGGCGGCCGTGGTCAGCCATCCGGCCTCGCGCCGCGGGCCGCCGCCCTCGTGAAAGAGATTGGCGTACCGCTCCTGCAACTGCAGGCAGGCGAGAACCGCGTGTCCGTGGTTGTTGCGCTCGACCGCGACGAGGGCATCGCCGTACTCGCGGCCCAGCCTCGCGATCTCGCGCGCCAGTTCCTCGGGACGCAGATGACCGAGTAACTCGGCACACTGCAGTCCGGTGTCGCGATCCACAACCTGGGCACATGCGAAATCGCCGTCGATGCCGCCGCCCGCCGGATCGACGCCGATGATGAAGCGTCGCCCGGCTACGAACGGTAGCCAGATCCGCAGACGGCCATTGTCGCGGCGCTCAATCGGCTCCACGAGGTTCTTCAACCGCTCTTCAAGCGTATCCAGTTCGAAGACGCACTCGCCGCTGCTGCGAAAGCACGTCTGCGCGTCCTCGGCGAACTCTTCGCGCGCGCGGGCTCCGAAGTTCGCTTTGACGTCGCGACGGAAGGCGATCTGATCTTCGTCCAGGCCGTGCTGCTCGATCAGCATCCGCTCTTCTTCGGAGAGTGCTCCTACAGGACGGCCGGTCACGCGATAAGATTCATCCAGCCACCACGGAAAGAAGTGGCGGATGTAGCCGGTTTCGCCCGCGTTCTGCCATTCCCGATAGAAGGCGCCCGCCGCGCCGTTCGGGGTCGATTCCAGAACGATTTCACCGCCCGGCGGCACAGCCGCGCGTAAAGCCGCGAGCGCCGCAGCACCGTCGGGCCACATGGCCACCTCGGAGCAATGCAGGTTCTGGATTGTCAGGCCGCGTCCGGCGTGCCGGTCCGAGGCTGTCTCCACGCGATATTCGCAATCGATCTCGGGAAAGACAACCTGGCGCACGTTCGCGCGCGACGTGTACAAAGATTTCCGTAGCGATTCCGGCAGGTTCTCCAGGAATCGATAAACAATCCGAAATATCTGTTCCGCCGCGCGCTGGTCGTGCGCCACCTGCACCGTCAGGGTTCCCGGTTGCGTGATCGTCCGCAGAAAGAACCGCGCCGCCACGTAAGTCGTGATCCCAAGCTGCCTGGCCTTTAGAACGATGTTTTTCTTTCCGCAGTGCCTCTGGTAATCGTGCTGTGCGCGGTTGAGGACCAGCGGCTGCAGGCCCCCTTGCTTGTCGCGAATCCGCAACAGCGCACGCATCAGGATTTCGCGAATGTTTTTGTCCGGCCCGGGAATAACGTTCAAGTTCTTCCCGAGCTCTTCCAGCAGAACCAACTCCACCAAACTCACCGCTGCCCCCAAACAGCAGCGAGCAGCGCGACCGGAAGGCGAACCGTCCTGCTGCATCTTTACGAAACGAGAGATGCAGGTCCCTCGACTCCACTGCGTAAACGACCCGCAGTTCCGCTCGGGATGACGGCATGCACTTACAGACTCGCTACTCGCTGCTGCCCCGCTCTGCTCCCAACAAAGCTCTTACTGGTTGATTACGCCTGAACCGGTTGCAATTGCGTTCGTGCCGTCGAAGATGAAGCTCTGCGCGCTGCACTTGCTCGCCGCGCTTCCGACGGTCATGGCACCCTTGACGTTCGCCGGCCAGCTCATGGTGCGCGATCCGGTTGCGTCCTGGCAGACGATGAAGTTCAGCGGCTGCCCCGCGACGGCGCTTACGAGCGTTGAACTCGTGACGTTTCCGCTGAGCGTGATCTTAAACGTATCGGCGGCGGAACCATCGAAGACCGGAGTCGCGGAGAAGGCTACGTTGGAGAATCCGACCGCGGCACCTGAGGATGAAAGTTTCCCATTGGTGTCGAACTGGCTGACGATCGTCCCGGCGGCGTTCTTCACGGTGACGAACCCGCTGATGTACTTCTGCGTGAGGTAGTTCTCTACCGCCTGGCGGTTTGCGACGCTGAGCGCCGATGGGAATACCACGACTTCGGCGATATCCGCGGTCGCCTTGACTATGCCACTGCCAGCCGCGCCGATGGTGACACCGCCCATGTTCGCCGAGCCCGAGGCACCGCTTGCGATCTGCGTTCCGTCGACATAGACGGCGCTGTTGGGGTTGTTGATGACCGAGCAGACGACGTGGAACTTGTTGTCATTCGCGACCGTGCCGCTTATGTTGGTCGTACCGTCTCCGTTGGTATAGAGGCCCAGTGCCGTCGCGCTCGCGAAGTAGTGGCTGGCCGAGTTCAGGTTACGGCCGTCCCACAGCGCGCCACCGTAGTATCCCGCTGCGCGCGAGTACACGCCGCAGACTGTCGAAGGTTGATTGAGCGTGAAGGCCGCCGTCTGCAGGTAACCAGAGCCGGAGAACCGCAAGACCGGCTTGCCGGTTGGCGTGACGCCGGCCTTGTAAACCGGTGCGGTTCCCACGCTGCTGGCGTTGTGCGGCGAGGCTGCTGAGTCGTCGCACGAGGCAACGCTCGCGCCGTCTCCATAGTTCTGTGCGTCGGCCTTGCACCAGAATGCGGGCCCGCCGGCAATCGTGCTCAGGTCTGCCGGCGCTGAGAATTGCGCGGCGGGTGCCGCGATCGAGTTCGAGGCGCTCACGTTGGTGAACGTGCCCGCCGCGGGCGTTGTGGCTCCCCACGCCGGCGGATTCGCCGGGTCGATGGCGTAGATCGGTGCGAACGTCCCTGGGGTCCCGCCCGTCGTAACGGACCATCCGATCAGCGGATTCGTACCCGATGGGTTCGTCTTCCACACCAGGTCGCCTTGCGCCGAGGTTCCGCTCGCGGGAACATTCGCGCTTTCGGCGTGCAACTTGCTGAAGAGATACGAACGATAGAGTGCTCCTGTGCCGCCCCAGGTGCTCCCGTCGAAGGTGCAGGTTGCGTTGGTGCCGCCGATGCACTCCCAGAACGCCACGTTGTTGCGATATCCGCCGGGACCGTAGCCGGGGTCTATCGGCAGTAACTGATCTCCGATGTTGAAGGTGGAGTTTGCGGGAGCGTTTGGCAGGACGGCGGCCCCATAGCTCAGTGTCGGATGCCTGGAGAATCCTGCAAATCCCGAAGACTGCGCGGATCCGATGCTGAACGCCGGCGTGTGCCTGGGATTATCGGCGTTGATTCCCAGCATTTTGAATCCTGGCGCGTCGATGAAGGATGAAGCTCGCCTTCCTCCAAAGATTGTTGCGGATAATGCTCCACCACCGCTGAGCCCACCCGAGCGGGTCGTGTCGGCGTGATAGGTGTTAAACCCGCCGGTGTCGTTGATGGGACTGGAGACGTTGCTGCACGTGATCTGGTTGTCCGTTCCGGCAATCGTCATGCCACCGCCGCAAAATGTGACCTGGACGTTGTTGTAGGTACCGCGCAGGATCAGCGCCTGGTATCCACTTACAGTGGAACCTGAAGTCTCAAACCGGTTGGGGCCAAATGAACCCCAGTTATCGTTCAGGTCGATATCGGAAATGGTGTCCGAGGAAGTTCCTTCGATATCGTTGCCGAAGTAGAAGTTCCCGTTCGACCCACCCTGGCCCGCGGAATCGCTTAGGATGCCGTGCAGATGATAGAACCCGAACTCGTTGTTGCTGAATGTGGTCGCGTTCACCGGCGCCACACCCTCGTTGGCGTTGTGTATGGCGGCATTGTACGGACCATAAAAGTAGTTATGGTCGATGAGGTTGTTCCAGGTACTTGTAAGTCGAATGCCTTCGTACAGGTCTCCGAACCTGCTGTCGATGATGCGGTGCTGGGTTCCACCCTTGATATGAATGGCGATCGCCGCCCGGCGGCCGGTGTACGAGGTGTTGGCAAGATAATCGCTCGACACAAAACTGCATCCGCTCACTTCTACTGGTACGCTGCCGGCAGGGGCGAGCAACATGTCGCCCCGGTCGGCTCCCGTCCAGACTAGTTTGGTGCTGCCACGTCCGGCCGGGCACTTCACGGTTTCGCGCCCGATTCTGAGTTCGCTCACTATCGAGAAGTTAACGGTCGTTCCCAGCAGGTATTGCCCGGGAGGAACATCGATTTCACATCCACCCAGAATGTTGTAGGACGGATCGGCGCAACGGTTGATGGCGCTCTGAAACGCCGCTGAACTGTCATTGCCCCAGTAGGCCCCACGATTGCTCACGGTCGTCGAAGCGGTCACGTCGAGCGTGATCGTCGCCGGCCAGCCGTTGTTGTTGGAAATTACATGGCCACAGAGATCCGCTCCCGAAGGGCCCGCACCGGAGACACAGAACCGCTGCCCGACTTTCGCGGAGTTCGCGCTGAGAACGCCGCTCGCGGTGTTCAATCCCGCATAGTAGACGTTGGTTACGGCCGCGCTGCCGGATGACATGTTGACGCTGAAATAAAATCCCGCGCTGGGATCGGCGCCGTAATCCAGTACCGAGAGTCGCCCCACCATTCCGGATTTATCTTTGGCCACGGAAGCAATGGCAGAGTCGACATAGTCCCGTCCTACGAATTGCGCTGCCACGCTCGTCGGCACTACTTTCGAGCGAACCGCGGCAACCGTCGATGAGTCGCTGGTTGGAACCGTCCAATACTCGGTCGTGCTGACACCGTCGTCAGACTTGATGATGACCGTGTAGTACGAAACTGGCGTCGAGCCCGTGTTCGGCACCAGGGCCACGTCAACGAACCCGTTCGGCCCGATCGGTAAGTGCATCCTTCCGGCCGCGATGGCTTCGCCTGTCGCAGTTGTGAACGCCGGCCACGAGATCACAAGGTTACCGGAAGCGGGCTGTCCATCCGCCCGGTAGATCGTATCGTTTACTCGCGTCGTATGCGCGGCATGGCTGGGCGCAGCCGCGACGAAAAGAAAAAGTCCGGTCAGAATCCAACAAAAAAACCGCCCTGCCGGGCGGCACCTGTTTTCCATATCCTTCCTCACATTAAATCGAGCCATTGCGGATCGGGCTAATGGGCCATCTTCGAAGAGAAACGCTGTCGAAGATGGTGCGATGGCGCGAGTGCTCGATCTACTCTAAAACCTTTGAATCCGTAAATGTTTCCATGAACCGTTCCACGCTCTTGACGTAAACGTCGGCGAAATCCACGACGTGGCGCTTCGATTGCACCAGGTGCATGGCCTCTTTAAGGCCGTATCCCATCGCTCGAAGCACCGCCAGGGTCATCATCGGCGCCCGGTGCACTCCCGCAGCGCAATGGATATACAACTTCGTATCCGGCGTTTCCAGTGCCCTCAAGCCAAATGCCACCGCGTCCTGGAAGACGAATGGCGGCTTGGGCTGGAAATCGTCATCCACGGCGTTCCAGAACACCTCGATCCCGAAAGGCCGCGCGATCTCCGTGTCGTTGAACTCAATCTGCATGTCGATGATATGCGTGACGCCCTGGCTTGCGACCTCGGCCATCTTGCTCTCGACCCATATACCCCCGCCAACCGCAATCCGATCCGTAATCCACGTCATGTCCATCGACAATGATCTGCTCCGTAAAGACTGCAAGAATTCTTAAGATTTGATTCTAACTGGCGGCCGCGGGTTCTGCCGGGTTCGGCAATGCGCGCAACGCAGTCAAAAGTTCCTCGACCCACGGTTCCGGCTTGGAATCCCGGGGCAAGTCAATGTCGGAGATCCGCGCCAACTCAAAAGCGCATTTCGCGTGAAGGTAGCTGCCCTCCTTGGCCTTCTCGACCAGCGCCGCCATGATCTCAGGAAGTTCGTTGATTACGATTGCAGCCGCCTGCCGCAGTTTCTCGACCTTCAAACGCTCTGCTTCATCGCTCACATCCGCGCCTTGAGCCATCTGCCGTCTTCCGCCTGTCCATCTGGTTCGTCCGCTCATTTCTTACCCTCTATTTTCAGAATAGCGAATTGGACCCACCTACTGTGACATTTCGGCGAAAACTTTATTCTCTAGTGCTGCAATCACTTACGGCGATTTTGACATTTTTTGTCTCTTGACAAGTTTCTTCTCAAAATAAGACGGGGCGAGATTCCTCTCGCCCCGAATCATGAAACCGCCCCATCAGTTACGAATCTGCCTTCCCGAACTCCAGAATCGTAGTCGTATCCACAACGCCTGCACTGGTGGGCGGCTTCTTCGTCATTTCAAGGTCCGCACCATAAGAGGGCTCCAGCAACTCCCTCTCCAGCAGGATCTCAGATGTCCGATCCAGCGCGTCGAACATTCGCCGGATGACCTGTCGCCTTGTGATTCGCAATTCAGCGGCGACTTCGTCGTGACTGAATTCCTGGAAGAAAATGCGGGCGATCAGCAGCCGCGACAGATAGTCCAGCTTCGCCAGGCACTGCTCCATGTCATGCACGAAGATCACCGAGTCCTCGAACGTGTGCACCTGGTACGCGGTCACCTTGGCTCGAAACAGTTCCCCCCCAAGCAGCGACGGCATTCGACCGATCTCCAGCGACATCCGGAAGTACTTCCGCAAAAGTACGACTGTGTGATTCCTGTAGATTGCCCACGGGCTGCACTCCTCGTTAATTCCGCCGCGCTCTTCCCATGTCTGTTCATCCGCGAAGCTTCCCCTGAAAGTGGCACTGACGTCCCGCGTCTCCTCTGCCGAGGCTCTCACCACGACCGCGATGCGGGCAGGCATCTGCAACAATTTCATGCGAGCCTCCCCGGTTCCGCAGCCACTCCCTGCAAAGTCTGCACGACGACGGAACCCATTCCGGCCCATTTACAACCTGCCGCCGCCTGCTGCTCCCGCTCGGCATAACGTTTTGCCAAGACCGGCTCCTGGTTCATGCATGGGCCACACAAGTTCGCATTCGTTCCCGCCTCCCGAAACCACAATCCGCCACACCGCTCGCAATATTTCAACTCGATGATGATCTCTGTACTTCTCTCCTGCATCAGGTTCCCCTTTAGCCGTCGCGCAACCCACGCTGGAACGCCGCAGATATCCGCTTCCG
The DNA here is from genome assembly GCA_032252755.1 of Terriglobia bacterium. Taxonomy (NCBI): domain Bacteria; kingdom Pseudomonadati; phylum Acidobacteriota; class Terriglobia; species Terriglobia bacterium. The sequence continues at coordinate 68,074 of JAVUPY010000051.1, read as the reverse complement.
GCACACTCATTGGTTGACTTGAAGCATCGGCGGAGCGCGCGCTACCGGCTGTGAATCACCGCCGAACCACGAACTCACACCGCATCGCGAAAGTAATTCGGAATCTCTGAGGTAGGCAAATGAAATTACTACTACGGGCATTACTCAACAACTTAGACTATAGCTTTTAGCAAACATTTGCTGAAAGCGAAACATCGCAACCTGGAGACCACATGGTCGACTTCCAACGCCTGAACACTCGATTGCGCGACGCCGTGGCAACGCGCATCGCCTCCCGCCAACTCACCGGACTGTCGCTGGCCCGCAAGACCGGCTTCCGGCAGGCCCACATCTCTAACTACCTGCACAATCGGCGCGGGCTCAGCCTCGAAGGCATGGACCGCATACTGACGGTACTTGGAATCTCCGTGCTTGATCTCATTCCCGCCGGAGAACTATCAGAACGTTTACCGAAGGACGCCGCCGATCGCGAGTACGATGGCGTTGCGCTTGTCGATGCCGCCGCCCTCCGCGAACCTCAACCGCAATTGCAGCGCATCGAGGAGCAACTCAAGTTCAAACGCAACTTCCTGCGTCGCCTGCGCGCGGATCCCGTTACGCCGCGCGCCTCGTGGGTTCGATTTCTGCTCTACAAGGCGTCCGATGACGATGGCGCGGCGATGTATCCGCGAGTGCTTCCGCGGGCCACCCTGCTCATCGACCGTCACTACAATTCGTTGCGATCCTATCGCCGGGGCGACACCAATATGTACGCCGTGCTGAAAGGTAACACCGTGCTCGTGCGCAACGTCGAGATCATGGGCAAGCAGCTAACCCTGCGCCCACAGGTCCACGCGAAACCGCTCGACTTCGTTCCCATCGACTCGGGGCACAGCTATGGCGACTACATCCTCGGCCGCGTGTGTCATGTGTCGATTGAAACCTGACGCGTGTGGGTGGTGGCAGGTAAAAGACGCGATGAAAGAAACGATGCTTGCGATGGCGCGATGGCGCGCTCGCACCAGGGCACGATCCATCGCTTGCTTTGTTATCATCAAGAATGTTCGGGAGGTTTACGTGAGCGAGTTGAGCGGATTTCCTGTTGGATTGCGGCGTGACGAAGACATCGCGCTGGACATGATGAAGTTCATTGCCGGAACGACGGGCTACGGCAAGACAACCGGTGCTGGTGCGGGATTCCAGGCCGGCGCGGTGAATAAGGCTGAGGACTATGCCAAGCATCTGCTCGATCTTTATGGGCAGTGCCTCAGCGCGGTGAAAGCGAAGAAGTAGTCTTCCCGAAAAGGGAAAGCCGCGACACGAGTCGCGGCTTAATTTTTGCATGAAGATTGCCTAACGACGCTTCTTGGCCGCCTTCCTGGCTTTCTTCGCCGGCTTCTTGGCCGCTTTCTTCGCCGGCTTCTTCGCCGGCTTCTTCGCCGCTTTCTTTGCAGCCTTCTTCGCCGGTTTCTTCTTGGAAACTTTCTTCGCCGCCTTCTTCGAAGCCGCCTTTTTCGCCGCTTTCTTCGCTGGCTTCTTGGCTACTTTCTTGGCAGCCTTCTTCGCCGGCTTCTTGGCCGCTTTCTTGGCGGGTGCCTTCACTGGTGGAGGTTCCGGGGCCGGTTCCGAGGCGCTCACCGCGGGCGCTTCTTCCGCGTGAGACACTGCTGGCTCAGCCTCTCCGGCTTCTTCCTCCTCCTCTTCTTCTTCGTCATATCCTTCGTCGAGGTTGTCGTCGTAGTTGGACTCACCGAAATCATCCATCTCATCATCACGCCCGTACAGCGTTTCGTCGTGGAACGTCATGCTTCCTCCTGATGTCGTTTCCAGGCTCCGCCTCATTAAGGAGAACAAGAGCGTCCTTCATCACAACTATGTTTTCCCGGAGTTGGACGCGCGGTCCAGCGCACACGGGATTACAGCGCTACAAACTACTCCTGCAACTGCTCCGATGCAACTTACATGTTTTACGCGCCAATGGACAACAAAAAACGCCCTCCTTGGTGGGCGTTTCTGCGACATTCTATTCCGCCTATTTGATTACCAGGACTTGTCCGGCCTTGAGATTATCGGCGCCCAGATTGTTATCTCTCTTCAACTGGGCAACCGTCGTGTTATAGGAATTGGCAATGCTCGTGAGGGTTTCACCACGCCTAACCTTATGCCGTAATGCTTTCCCGTTGGTCGCCTGCAAGCTCCTGTTATAACTAGACTTAGCCGCGATCTCCGGGGTCCCGTGATCGCTCGCCGTCCCCTTCCGCGTCTTCGCTAGTGTGGCTTTCTTGCCACGCTCCCGGGAAGCTGCGCGAGTAGATTCCTCGACGGTGCCGGTCGGGCGATAGATACGGATGACCCGGCCAGCTCTTATGTAGTTCCCGCGAATGTGATTCCACCTGCGCAACCTTTCCGCTGGAACTCCAAAATCGTCGGCGATGGAAAGAACCGTGTCACCCCGGCGCACCTTGTAACGCGTCGCGTGCTTCGAAAACGTCAAGCGGTCAACCTGTCGCCCCGGCGTAACCGGAATAATCAATTTCGTGTCGGCCTGCAGTTCCGAATCTGTATCGATGCTGTTCACCTGCGCGATTGCAGCCGATGTCGTGTGGTATCGCGAGGCGATGCGGCTTAGCGTCTCGCCGGGTTCAACCGTGTGATAGCGCCACCATACGCGCATATCCTGGGGAATCGCAGCAATTGCCTGTTCGAACTTTTCACCGGTTCCCGCCGGAACGTTCAGCGTGAATTCGCCTTCCTTCGGTGTCATCATGCGCAGAAGGCTCGGGTTGAGGTCCTGTAAATTGGCAACCGTAGTATCGGTGCACTCCGCCACGAGACGAAGATCGACCGGATAATCAATCTTCACCTTGTCCACTGCCGGTGGCTTATCCATCACGACATCTTGCAGGCCATACTGCGCCGGATTCTTCGCCATGATGGTCTCGGCGATGATGATGGGAACGTAGTTCCTCGTCTCCTTCGGCAGAACGTTGCGCTTATAGAGCTCCCAGAAATCCGCGTATCCTGTGCGCTGCACCGCGCGCTGCACCGTCAGCGGGCCTGAGTTGTAGGCCGCCATCGCGAGATACCAGTCGCCGAACTCGTTATAAAGATCCTTCAGGTGCCTGGCGGCGGCGCGCGTCGATTTCTCCGGGTCCTGTCTCTCGTCAACCCACCAGTTGCGCTGTAAGCCGTAACCGCTCGCTCGGGAAGCCATGAACTGCCACATGCCTCGTGCGCCCGCGCGCGACAGCGCCAGCGGATGGAACCCCGATTCGGCCTGTGCAAGATAGATCAGGTCCTGCGGAACGCCTTCTTCCTTCAGGACGCGTTCAATCATGTCGCGGTACCGACCCGACCTCTCCAGCCCACGCTCGAGTGTCCCCTTGCCTCTGGTTGAAAAATAATTGATGAAGCTCGCCACCTGGTCGGTCATCATAAGCGGCAAGTCCGACTTGGTCATGCGCAGCTCGGCTTCTGCCTTGGCACGCACGTTCGGATCGACCGGGAACGTGACCTCGTTCGCCTCGTCGATCGGCGCCGGTTCCGCCGGTTGCTCCGTGAATCCGTCACCTTCTTTGAGCGCCTGCATCTCCAGGGTGTGCACCGCCTCGACAATCTTGTCGAACTCGTTCTGCAGGCGATCGTCGCTCTCTACGCCGACTTTGCCCTGAAGGAGCATGTCGAACGCCTTGTCGAAGCTCGCCTTCGCGGCCTCGAGATGGCCGGCCTGGTAATTGGCTTGCCCTTTCTGGTATTCGCTCTCGACCTGCGCGATCAGCGCGGGAACGGGGTCCTGTTGCTGCGGAGCAACCGACGGCTTTTCTTCAACGGTTGGGACTGGCTTTGATTCCTGGGCCTGCTGCTGGGTAATGGTCGGGGCGGTGGCGTTTTTCGGGGGCGTCGCATGGGCGGCCTGGCGGCCGTCTTTGGATCCGCAACCCGTAGAAGCTATAGCGGCGCCTAATAGGGGGAGCGCCAGTAAACCCTTGGATATTCTCATTTCCCTCTATTTGGGCTCTACCCGCCTGCCCCGCATCCGCCATTAGCAGATGTGGGTAGACCCGTCGCAAAATCGTAACCTTCCTTGTTCCCGAGGGTCAATCCACAGAAGGGCTTACTCCCGGTACTAAACGGCTACGCCCTACGTAATGCCTGGTCAAGATCGGCAACCAGATCTGCCGAATCCTCTATGCCAACCGACAAGCGAACTGTTGCCGGCGACACCCCCAGCAGTTGCAATGTCTTTTTATCGAGTCCGACATGCGACGCCAGCACCGGGTAAGACACCGTTGACTCCACTCCGCCCAAACTCGCCGCCAGGTACCACAATCGCAGGGAGTCGATAAATTTTCGCGCCGCCTTGCCTGCGCCCTTGATGTCGAACGAGACCATCATCCCGAAGTCGCGCATCTGCTTGACTGCGGCCGCGTGCCCCTCGGCTTCCATCAGCCCGGGGTAATAAACCCGCCGGACCCGCGAATGCCCTTTCAAGAATTCCGCGATGGCAAACGCGTTGTTGCAAGCGCGCTCTACCCGAACCTGGAGTGTCTTCATTCCCCGGATCGTCAGGAACGCCGAGTTCGGATCGAGACAGGCGCCGGTGTAAATCGTCGTATGCCGGATTGGATCGATCCACTTTTTCGCGCCCACCACCGCGCCGGCGGTGACATCGCTGTGCCCACCTAGAAATTTCGTGATGGAGTGGCAAACTGCGTCCGCTCCCAGCGACAGCGGCTTCTGCAGCACCGGCGTCGCGAACGTGTTATCTACCACCACGAAGAGTCGCTTCTTCCTGCCAATACCCGCCAATCGCTCAATGTCGACGCAGCGCAGCGTCGGGTTCGTCGGCGTCTCGAGAAACATCATCCGCGTGCGCTTGTTGATGTAGCTGTCAATGCGATCGAGCTCGTGATACGGCACGAAGCGGGTCTTGATGCCGCAGCGGCTCAACAGATCGCGAAACAGCTTCAGCGTACCGCCGTAGATGTCGAGCATGCTGACGATTTCGTCTCCGGCCTGACAAATCGCCAACGCCAGCGACAACTGCGCGGCCATGCCACTCGCGGTGATGACACAGTCCTCGCCGCCTTCGAGTTCGGCCAGCTTGCGCTCCGCCACGCGCACCGTCGGGTTCGCGTATCGCGAATACAGGTAAGCGTTGGACTTCCCTTCCGCATATCGCTCCAGTTCATCGGTATCCCGAAGAGCAAATACCGATGCCTGCGCGATGTCGGTTGTCATCGATACATTCTGGCCATGGCGCTCTTCCCCGCCGTGTACCGAAATCGTCGATTCTCTTCTTGCCCTTATTTTCATCTCATCCTGCATTGAAAATCATTCACACTCTGGTCCGCAACCTCCAACGCTGCAATTCGAATCTGAAACGGCTCGCTTTGGTCACGTATGCAGCCCTGCTGGTATTTGAAGCGCCACACCGAAAAGGGAACAAGTATCTGACCGCAAAAGAAAAAAGGCCCCGGAGTACCGGGGCCAATCCCTAAATTCGGCTACCAGCTCAATCGCAGCGCGAACTGGAACTGCCGCGGATCGAATGCCGCTGTTGGCTTACCCGCCTGGTCCCACAACGGATTCACATCAGCGACGTTGAACCGGTTGATCAGGTTGAAGCCATCCATGATTGCGTCCAGTTTCACCCGCTCCGTCAGGCTGATGCGCTTCGAAACGCGCATGTCCGTGAACACGGTCTTTGGCCGGATGCCCGAATTGCGTGGCAGATTTCCGGTGAAGACACCGTCCATCCAGCATGGCGCGATCAAGTACCCTGTCGGCGAGAACTTCGAAGCTGCTGCCGTAAACCCGCAGCTGTTCGTCTGCCCCGCGGTGGCCATCGATGGCCGGTCGGTCAAGGTTCCGAAATCGAAATTGTTGTCGACTCCGGTGATGATGTTGAACGGCCTACCCGAACCAATTTCAATAATCGGAGCTACTGTCCAATCATTCATCAGGTGCCCGGCGAAACCGCCCGCCCTGTGGCCACTCTGAACGACCGCGCTGAAGACGAAGCGGTGACGCTGGTCGAACAACGAGGTCGAGCGTTCGGCTGATGGATTGTAGTTATCCTGCGGCGCAAGGGGTGTCTGCAAATCGGTCGAGTCGTCAATCGCGTGTGACCACGTGTACGACGCCAGGAATTCGTAGTTCTTAGAAAAGCGCTTTTTCAGGTTTGCAGTGAAACCATGATAAACCGAGCTTCCACTCGAGAAGTTCCCGAGCATATCGCTGAAGGGCACGGGAACGCCGACGCCGAGGCCGTACGCCTGCAACAGGCCATTTCCAAGTGTTTCGCATTGCGTCCCCCCTATTCCATAGGGGGCCTGGCCCAGGTAGGACGGGTTCATTCCCGATGGGCGGAAGAAGCTCACAATAGCCGGCGCGATCCAAGGAGCACCGGTTGGGCTAACTCCACATGGTGCAACGCCGCCGACGGACCCAACCAGTAGAGGACTGAGTTGAGCACCCGGATCACCGGCGGCCAGCGCATTTCGCCAGTTCTGAATCAACAGATCGGTTCGAACCGCATTCACGTTGATGGGCCGATTGAGGTGTCTTCCACCAACGAAGTTGTAGTTCAGGCTGAGTGCCATGTCGTGCCCAAGATCATGTTCAATCCCGAACGTGACCTGGTTGGAGTAGGGGTAGACGAAGTTTTTCGCCGTCGGCAGCCCGAAGGGCAGCAACGTTAATGGAATCGGCCCTCCGCCCGGGCCCGCCGTCAGGAACGCCTGGTTGGCCCATGCGGTGGGCGCGTTTGGCGTCGAGTTGAACCTCTGCTCCTCGGGAAGATAATTCAGTTCCGGAGCCAGGGGACAAGTTGAGAACAGGCCAGTGAAGAGGTTGGCTGCGCTCAGCGTGCATCCCTGGGACGGAATCCCGAAGCCCAACCCGATCTGCGGAGCCTGCGAGCCATCGGCTACGTCCGAGTCAAATGCCAGCGCGAGCAGCGGGTGATCGTAGAACAGTCCGAACGAAGAGCGAATCACCGTCTTGCCATCGCCCTTCGGGTCCCAGGCAATTCCGATCCGAGGCGCGACGTTGTTGTAATCCCGCGGAATGCCTTGCGTGATCCCCAGTGCGTTTTGCGCTGCTGCTGCCTCGGGTGTTGTCGCAGCAAAGGTCGGCGTCAACTCGACGTCGTACCGCACGCCATAGTTCAGCGTGAAGTTGTGCGTCACGCGCCACGAATCCTCCCAGAAACCCGCCAGCGCTGTGTTCGAGAACTTGTCGTGAGGATTGCCGACGCCCTGGATGAAAGTCTGCGGCATCCCAGCGCCGTAAGCCTGCACCGCCGAGAGCGTCGGGACGCCAGGAGCCAGGTTTAAGTCTCCGAAATCGTAGACTCCGCCGAAATTGACCGTGAAATCGGCTTCCAAGGGCAAGTAGTTGACGTCTACCCCCCACTTCATGTTGTGCGTGCCCTTGGTCAGGGAGAAGTGATCCGTGACCTCATACCGCTTTTCAGTACGCTTCACAAAGCTGAAGGGTTCGCGGCCGAAGAACGCGACTCCTGGAATGTTGACGCCGACCTTCGCGCCATCAGGAGTGTTCGCATACGAATACAACAGGCCGCGCCGTGAATACTGGAACCTGAACTCGTTGACTTTGTTCGAGCCGATCGTCCAGGAGTGCATCGCGTTGATGGACCAATCGTGATAGTCCTGCCGCGAGGTACGCGACCAGGCGTTCTGCCCGAAGTTCTGCGGACCTTGCGCGTTCACCTGGATTCCCGAAATCTGGCTTGGGCTGGCTCCTACGCGCATGGAAAGGTTCTGGTTGTTCGTCAAGCGGTGATCGAGACGCAGGCTGTAAATATCGGTGAGTTCGCCGACAGGGAAGTTTCCACCTACGGTGTTCAGTGGTACATACGATGCAGGCAGCGAAACCGGGACCTGCTGACCTGACGCCTGATCAGTAATGAAGTAGCCAAAGCTGCTCGGAGATGCTCCAAGGTAAGGCGTGACTCCATTCTGACCGGTCAGCGCCACCGTACTCGACCCACCGACGAGAAACGCGTAGCCGATTGTGTCGGGCGTGACTGGCGCGGCGTTCAGAAATGCAGCCTGCTGCGGAGTTACCGGAACGACGATTGTACCCGCAGGCAGATTCTGAGGAATGCCGTGGCCTGCGTAGTACGCATTCATATACTTCGTGATGTCCGCAGTGGAAGTCAGCCCGAAATTGTCCTGCCCGATCGAGGTGTAGCCTGACTCGTTTCGCCTCGTCGTCTCAAATGAGAAGAAGTAATAGGTCCGATCCTTCTTAATGGGTCCGCCCAGGGCTATGCCTGCCTGCGTTCTCGTATAGGCCGGCTGGTAAACCGTCGAGAACGGGTTCGTCGCCTGGATGTAACGGTTCCGCAAATAACCGTATGCCGAACCGTGGAACTCGTTGGTTCCGCTCTTGGTCACAATGTTAATGACTGCGCCGGAAGCCCGGCCGTACTCGGCCGTGTAGCCCTCTGTCTGTAGTTGGAATTCCTGCACTGCTTCCTGCGACACTGTCGAGCGGATCCCGTTGGTGGAGTTGTCGACCGCATCCATTCCGTCCACGTTCACCTGGTTGCCGCGAGCGCGCTGTCCGCCGGCGTTGATTCCCGAAGTCGGAGCGGCCCCGATGCTCGGTGTAGTGTCGCGTGACAACTGCGAGTTGGTAAGCGCGAAATTAATGTAGTTGCGTCCATTGATGGGCAGATTGTCAATGCTCGTCTGCGCGATCGTTGTCGATGAGGAGCTCTGCTGCGTTTCGACGAGTTCCGCTTCGGTTGAAACGGTCACTTCTTCCTTCACGGTGGCTAATTCCAGGGTCACCGGCAATTCTGCTATCTGGCCGACCGTAATGACTAAGTTGTTGGCTACGCCCTTCGCAAAGCCAGGAGCCGTGATCGTCACCTCGTAACGCCCCGGCGGTAGCGCCCGAAATTGGTAATCGCCATCTACGTTCGCCGATTGCGTTCTTTCGAATCCTTGCGCTGCGCTCTTTACCGTTACCGTCGCATTCTTAATTACAGCCCCTTTGACATCCCTCACGGCGACGCGAAGATCCGCGGTAGAAACCTGCGCGACAGCGGACACTGCGAAGAGCACAAGGAGAACTAGCACTCGGAACAGCTCCCTGTTCGTTTTCATGTTCGATTCCTTTGCCCGGAAATGGGGCGGGCATCTGAAGTGGGTACTCCGGCAGATGGGGCAGCTTTGCCATCCTCGTTTGATTCGGCTGGATAAACGGCGCCCTACCCCTCTTGCTTTGAGTAATCCGAAAGGTTGTATATCAGGAGGTGCTTGGAAAGCAAGGACTTGGCACCACTAGACCAAATCCCGGGTCAGCGATTTTGCGTCGCAGCCTCGATGGCGCATTCGATTCCAGTAGCACGCCGGACGGCCCAGGCCATTCGAGGGGTGTTGTGCGCAACCCCTGTCCGGCCCTGCCGGTCCAGCAAAATGATGCCCCCGTGCCCATGAACCCTGCGGTGAAGGTAGTGAATAGCCTCGTGGGCCGCCTTTTCTGGGGTATCGCCGTATCCGACGCGGTCGGTCGCCCACTTCGACAGAACGACCTTCATCATCGGCTCGCCCCATCCAGTTGTGGACGCTGCCGCCGTATCGTTGTCCGCATAGCACCCGCAGCCGATCAGCGAGGAATCGCCAACTCGTCCCGGCGCCTTGTTCAGCGTGCCGCCCGTCGAGGTCGCGCCGGCAATATCGCCTTTGGCGTCCAGCGCCACCGCTCCGACAGTGTCGTGCGAACTGGTCGGCGAGCAGAACTCCGAAGGCGTGGTCAGATACCGTTGCTCTTTCGCACTGCGCAAACGCTCAACCTCGCGCTGCAGAATCAGTTCGCTATTGTCGATCAGCGGAATTCCGTTCTCTTCCGCAAATCGCTCCGCTCCCTCGCCAACGAAGTAGACGTGCGGGCTCTTCTCCAGGATCGTCCGCGCAACGCGAATCGGATTTTTGATCCGCTCGACACATCCGATGCCACCCGCCCGCAAACTCTGGCCATCCATCATGAAAGCGTCGAGTTGAACCTTGCCATCGCGGTTGAGAAACGACCCGCGTCCAGCGTCGAAGGTCTCATCATCCTCAAGCGCAACCACCGCTTCTTCAACCGCGTCCAGCGCCGAGCCGCCCTTTTCCAGCGCCAGCCAACCCTTTTCGAGAGCCGCCCTGACGCCGTTCAGATGCAGATCGACCATCTCGTCGGGAATCGCCCACGCACCGCCATGAACCAGCAACACCGGAGAAAAATTGCTCAATCCAGTAACCTCAACCGCGAAATTACGAATCTACGCATTTACAGGCGGGAAAGCAAAAATAACGAATCAGGGGACGCACTATCGAGGAACTTATTCGTGAGGAGGACCAGCATTTTTCGAATTCCGCTTCAGGTCTTCCAAGTCGCTGCTTCGGCCCAGGGCCCGCTTGTTGGCCACGAGATCTCCAGCCGCCGAGAATTCTGAGGCGAATTCCTGATCCACACGCCGAGGTTTTTCGTGTGACGCGGTTCGCCATATTTCATGACTGCGAGACCGCCAACGATCAGATACTCAACCTCGAATTCGTTTAAGAGCTGTAACAGTTCCTTGTAGTGTGGTCTTCGGCCATTCATTTCCTCAGCTAACACCACCAACTCCCAGGCGGCGGCGAAACTGGCTTTGTCTCCCTGTTCCTGCCAAAACTCGATATCGAATTGACGATCAGGGAGAAGCCGCCTCGCACCGGGCGCGTCGCATCCGAATCTATCGCTTTGGGCAGACAGGTCTCTTGCTGGGCAACGGCCTCGCCAGGTACAGCGCCGCCGCAATGTCAAAACCCTCGTGATTCGGCCACAGTACAATTCCCTGCTTGGAGTAAACAAGCAACCCAATGGGCCCGTTCGGATCTCGGTAAGCGAGCGCGTTTACTCCTTCGTGCGGGCAATCGGCAACCGAATACTGTACTTCCCTGTAATCCTCGCCGTATTTCTTGTGTGCCTGCGTTCGCGTAATGTTGGGCGAAAACCGCTCGGTGATTGTCTCGATCACTCCTGTCGCAAGCCTTACCTCGACGATCACATTCGCGCCGAAATCGCCTTTTCCCGCATACGAGTAGGTCTCTAATTGCCGCCCTCTCTTTGGCGTCGCGGCGCCGAGCATGCGAATAACATCCTTCCTTGTTGATTTCCCGGCGACCAATCCCCGGAAATCAGCCGGCTTCCATGGTCGATTCTGCTGGGCCGAGAGGCCGCCCCCCGCGCACACAAGTAAGCTGAATAGCAGAACCGTTGCTCGCATTCTTACTCTGCCCACTCGCCTTGTCCTCCTTGGTTTCGACGCATCTCGAGGAAGTTTTGCAGGATCAGAACCGCGGCCAGTCGATCCACCGCACCTGCGCGCTTGCCAATCGACATCTCGCTCTCGCGCAGCACCCGGTTCGCCTCGACAGATGTGAGCCTTTCGTCCACCAGGTGAATAGGAAGCCCAAACTCCTTCTCCAAAATTGCGACAAAATCACGGATCTTCTCCGCCTGTATACCCTCCTGCCCGCTCATTCTGAGGGGTAGGCCGACTACGATCTCCGTGACCTCGTACTTCGCAAGCACCTCCGCCAGCGCGGCCAGGTCCGTTCGCTTGTTCTTCCTGCGGATCGTGTCGAGCCCCTGGGCGGTGATCCCAAGCGGATCGGTGACCGCGAGCCCGATCGTTTTCGATCCAACATCCAGGGCCAGCACACGCCCCGATTTTGTCAATTGTTCCGAACTCACGTTGAAAGTATAGTCTTCGCAGCCCCGGAGCCCCGTAGAGCGCATCTTAATTGGCTGGAGGAGCTGATGCCGGAAGTCGAGCACGATTCATCCCCAGCATCGCAGGCTCCTGCGTCCGACGCAGAAATATTCCGCACCGTCGCCGAACTCGAGCGCCGGCGGTATTCCCGGTTGCAGGCGGCTTCGCTCATCGTTCTTGCCACAGCCGCCGTTCTCACCCTGATGTACTTCGCCAAGCTGGTACTCGTGGTGGCGCTGGTCTCGGTTCTGCTCGCATTCATTCTCGCGCCTGTCGTCGACGCCTGCGACCGTGCCCACCTTCCGCGCTGGTTCGGCTCTGGATTTGCAATCCTGCTTTTCCTGGGCATCTCGTACATGGCGATGTATTTCTCCTACAACCGCGCCATCTCGTTTCTCGACGATCTGCCGAAGTACTCCGAGCGCATGCGCGAAACCGTGATCCGCTTCCGCCAGAGAACCGAGAAGATTCAAAAGACGGCCGAGAACGTACTCCAGACGACCAACACTCAGGACGACAAGAATGCGATCCCTGTAAAGGTGAAACAGACTAATTGGGTCGACAGCGTGACCCAGGGCGCCGGTACTGTAACGGAAATCGTCCTGCTCGTCGGCTTCATCCCGTTCCTGACCTATTTCATGCTCAGTTGGCAGGAGCACTTCCGATCATCGACGGTAATGCTGTTTAAGCTCGAGAACCGCAACACCGCCTATGTCACTCTCGGCCTGATCTCCGCCATGATTCGAAGCTTCATCGTTGGAAACGTCGTGGTAGGTCTTTTCATCAGCTTGGTGAGCATGACTGTTTTCGGTGCCCTGCACCTCCCGTACTTCTATTTCCTCGGAGTAATCAGCGGGTTCCTGAGCCTGATTCCCTATTTGGGCGTCGTCCTTGCCCTGGTTCCGCCACTCGCGGCCGGCATTGGACAGATCCACTCTGAACAGGTCCTGATCATCGTTCTCACCGTCCTCGGCCTGCACCTGTTCGCACTCAACGTCCTCTACCCCAAGATCATTGGCAAGCGCCTGCAGCTGAATCCCCTCGCTGTGACCTTGGCGCTGTTATTTTGGGGTTGGCTCTGGGGGGCAATGGGCCTGATTCTAGCGGTTCCGGTCACCGCCGCCCTCAAGATCATCTTCGACCACGTCGAAGGCCTCCGTCCCTGGGGAGCCTGGCTCGGAGAGTAAAGCCGTGATCGGCGCTGGTTGTCGGTTGCTGGTGAAGTTGCGTTGGCCCCAAAGCTCATCGTTTCAACCAGTGACCAGTCACTAACCGCCAGCGACGTCTTTCCCCACGGATAACTCGCTGCCGCCGAATCTGCATCTACTCCGAGTTATGGCTGGCAGTCTCCACATCTTTCGTCGCGAAGTCGCCAACGGTCTACCCTGCTTCCAAGTCAACTACAACCTTGCAGGACGCAGTTTTGCCCGGGTCTTCGAGGGCGATCATCAGCTAAACGAGTTTCTGGAAGTGACCGCTTCGTTGCCGGGCGAGGTCATAGAAGAGGCATGGAAGCAACTAGACTCTGCAGGCTCGGCGAATATCGTCGATGTGGACATCGCCGAAAGTCAGGCCATCTCCAACAACATGAAGAGCGCCCCCACCGACTTCTGAGCTGGATCGGTGCCCAATCCTGGCGTCCATCACCAGGGTGGGGCTTCTCCATGCCCAAAAACACAAAAGCCCGGGTGGCACCGGGCTCATCTTTCCAAGCTTATGTTCAGGCGTCTTCCAGCGCAGCGATCTCCGGAAATTTCAGCTTGGACTTCGCGAGAGCCTTCGTGAGGGCGTCTTCAACGTCGTTCTCCGTCCATGCCTTGGCCATCGAAAGCTCGCTGACAAGCAGGTAGCGGGCGCGCTCCAGCATCTTTTTCTCGCGGAAGCTGAGCGGCTTGCTTTGTCCAAGGAGCAGCAGACTTTTGAGCACCACCGCTACGTCCATTAGGGACCCGGTGCGCATCTTGTCCGAGTTCTCTTTGAACCGGTACTTCCAGTCGGAGTTGTTGTCGCACTTGCCATCGCAGAGGAAATCCAGGATTTTCTGGATCTCTCCGTTCCTGACAACCCGGCGCAGTCCCACGCTGGTGACGTTCTCGAATGGAACCATCACCTTGAGGGAGCTGGCCTCAATTTTCAGGAGATAGAAGCGCTCTACGCTTGTCCCTATGGTCCGGCTACTGATCTGCTCGATCACGCCGACTCCGTGGTTGGGATAAACGACTTTGTCACCTACAGAAAACGTCGGAGTATTCATGAGAGCGGGGCCCGCTGCTGCGGACGAGGGGAACATCTATTATTATAGGTTTTGGAAGGATTTCGGTCAATTTGGCCCCAGTTCAGTCCGGCGTTGTCCATGGGGCCTCTCGCGCCAGCAGAGTATAATCTCAGAACTGTAGCCTCAGTCAGGTGGTTCAGTAGCGCATGCCCGAACACATCAAGAAAAAGCTCGAGGAAGAAATCTCGGTCCTCGAACATGAGCTGAATGTTGAACTTCCCCGGGAGCTGAAGAAAGCGGCCGCTCTCGGAGACCTCAGCGAAAACGCCGAATACCACATGGCCAAACAGCGGCAGGAATTCGTCCGCGCCCGGCTGGGCCAGCTCAAGAAGCGCATGGCCGAGCTCTCGCTCGTGAACCTGAGCAACATTCCCAAGGATCGCGCCGCGATCGGCTCGACGATCCTGGTCTACGACTCGACCAAGGACGAGAAGATCGAGTACAAGCTGGTGACCAGCGAGGAATCCGACGTCACCAAAGGGCTGGTCTCGACGACTTCTCCCATCGGCCGAGCCCTGATGGGCAAGCGCGTCGGCGACGTCAGTACTGTCATCACACCAAACGGCAACCGCGACCTCGAGGTGCTGAAGCTGAGCACCATTCACGACGACCTGCAATGACCTGGACCAGTGCAATCGGCAAAGCCTGCGGCGTTGTGCTCTACAAGATCGTCGATGGCCTTGCACTTACCCGGATTTCCCCAAACGTTCTGACGTTCATCGGCCTGGTGATCAACATCGGTGCGGCGCTGCTCTTTGGCTTCGCCAGCGCCGACAATAACCAGCCGCGGCTGTTCCTCTACGCGGGACTGGTGATCATCGGAGCTGGCATCTTCGACATGGTCGATGGCCGCGTCGCACGCGCAACCAACCAGGTCACGATGTTCGGCGCCTTCTTCGACTCCGTCATCGACCGCTACAGCGACGTGGCGCTCTTCTTCGGGCTGCTGGTTTATTACGCTCGAGCCAATCGCTTCTTCTACGTCGTGCTGGTCGCGTTCGTCATGGTCAGCTCGGTGATGGTCAGCTACACGCGTGCGCGCGCCGAATCTCTCATCCCGCTCTGCAAGGTCGGTTTCATGGAGCGTCCGGAACGCATCGTGCTGATCATCATCGGAGCGCTGTTCAACCGCATGGCTCCAGTGCTCTGGGTCATCGCGGTGCTGTCGCTCATCACGGTGATTCACCGAATCCGCTATACCTACGAGCAGACAACGCTCAAGGACCGGGAAAACGCGGCGGTCTTGACGCGGTAGAGCAGCGTCGCGTCTTGGGGAACAGCTAGCCCTTTGGTACCTTGCCCGCGAGCCACAATCCTCATCTAAACTATTGGTTCCATGCGTCGCCTGTTCGCGATCTTCGTGCTGGTGGTTCTCGGACTCGGGCTTTGGCTCGTCTATGGGATCTTTCTGCCCATCAAGCCTGCGCAGACGACGTTCGTCATGTTGCATCCAGGGTGGTCGAGCAGGCGGATTGCGCAACAGCTCAAGAGCTCTGGTGTGATTCGCAGCGCGAATGCGTTTGTGCTGCTGCACTATTTCCGTCCGGCTCACAAGCTGAAGGCTGGTGAGTACAAGTTCGACGCAAGTGCGAATGCCATCGAAGTCGGCGATCGACTGGCGAAGGGCGATATCTACACGCACACAGTCGTCATTCCCGAAGGCTACAACATGTTCGAGATCGCGCAGGCGATCCAGGATTCGGGGCTCGGTTCGGCCGAGGACTTCCTCAAGGTTGCGCGTGATGATGTGTCGCTGATCCGGAACATCGATCCGCAGGCGCAGACGCTCGAAGGATATCTATTTCCCGATACTTACCAGTTCACCAGAACGCAGTCGATGCAGGACATGGTCGCGATGATGGTGAAGCGTTTCGAGCAGGAAGCGACGAAGATCGGCCTGCGCGACAACGTTCACACGATCGTGACGATGGCTTCGATCGTGGAAAAAGAATCGGCTGCCGCGGACGAACGTCCTGAGATTGCCAGCGTTTACTACAACCGGCTGGCGAAGCGGATGGGGCTGGCCGCCGATCCCACGGTCGCCTATGCGGCGATGCTCAGCGGCAACTATCGCGGGACGATCTACCGCAGCGATCTGGATGCCGATTCGCCGTACAACACCTACAAGCACGCGGGGCTTCCGCCGGGACCGATCGCGAATCCCGGGGTCGGGGCGTTGGAGGCGGCGATGAATCCGGCGAAGACCGATTACCTGTTCTTCGTGGCCGAAGGAAACGGCAGCGGAAGACATCGCTTCAGCAGCACGTTCGAGGAGCACGAAAAGAACGTGATTGCGTATCGAAGAGCGATGAACGGGCACTGAGGGCGAGTCTCAGGCGGGTCGCAATTCGTAATTCACAAAGAAAAGTGCGAGTCGAGTCCCGGGAATACCGCGATGGCAACGTCCGAATGACCGTCCAGGCCCCGGAGTCGGTGCTGCGGCGCGTGGCGCAGTACGTGAAGGACGGAATGGAATGATCCGCCTCAGTTGCTGATATCTTGCCGTTCGCGAACCAATCCAATGAAGGATTCGAGATCAAGCAATGCGTGCTGCTGAGATTCCGTATAGGTCGCGTGCAAACTTCTCGGCAGCACCAGCTGCAAGTTGTTCGCAGACATCTCTTCGGTTTGGAAGGAACTGATTGCAGTTTCCAGCGTGAACAGATGCTTGCGAGATTCGATTTGCCTCCGCAAGAACCTGTCTCCACCGGTCTTTGCATGTACTTTTCGCACCTAGCATCGTGAGTCGATCTCCTGGGAAACTGGGATCGCGATAGTTATCCACGGATGAGAAAAGAAAATCCGGCTTCGACCGATTTTCGGTTATTGCTCCTCGCTTGGACCCAGTGGGCCTGAGTAGTAGCGAGGGCCAAGCCCTAAAACAAGAACCGGAACATACGATCCGACCGTGAGGGACTATACGGATCAAAACCTTCCCAACCGTCGTTGGCAGTGGTCCTCACTTGCTCTAAGAATTGAGAGAAGGTGCGCGCGAGTAAATCCGTCGGCGCTTCATCAGTGAGCACGATTGAATCAAATTCGTGCAAACAGTGATCGTCGGGGCCAGGGTAGCCCTGCAAATTAGTAAAGAGCTCAGGCAAAGAAAGTTGGTGAGCTGAGAAAGTGTCGTACATAAACGAGGCGCGTAGCTGGGCGTCGGCTAGATCAATGCTTATTTGGTCGGAGGCACCTTCTGCAAAAACAACGCGTCCCCACGACTTGTAATTTGAGGCGTCACGATAGAGGTAACTGAATTCGATGTTCATACGCACCCGCGAAAGATATTTCGGTTGTGGTATCGAAGGAAAGCAGGGGCTGGCACAAATCGTGTCGGCAATTCTATTTGTTTGCCTTCGAATTTCAGAAGGAAATCGCGCCGGGCAGAAATGTCAGCAGGAGTTGTTTGGGATGGCCTATCCGCGATGCGCACTCTGAAATCAGGGGTTATTGTGAGCAAGCCACAGTCGAATGCTCGGTCATGAAAAGCATTAAGCAAAACACCATTTTGAGGATTGGTTCGGTTCGTTTCGTCGATAGACCACGGAACAATATGACTAGCGGTAAGAAGCTCCGGTATCGATAAGCCAGTGATACAACAGCGGTTTTGGTATGACGCCATAACCGCTGCACGAAAGAAGTCTTGGTTGACCCGTACTTTTACCGATGCGACTCGACTCTTACCGGGAGGCAATGATTCCAGCTTCTGAGCAGGATCCTGCCAACCAAGTTGAGACAGAAGTCGTTGGCTTTCATAGGCCAGTTCGTTCCAATTGCCGTTGAACTCTTCCCAGATCGTTTCCTCAGCTTTGGAACCGTGAGAAGCTCCCCTAATTCCCCTCTTCTGAAGTTCGGGATCAAGGCGAGCAAAATTTGAGAGTTTCCAAGCGAGTGCAGAAGGGGTTCTAGCGAGCTTTGCGGCGAGGGAAACTATCTGCGGATTACGTCGATGGATACGGCCAAAAGGAATTCTGCAATAGAGATTAAAAGCAATGATTAGTTGGTCACGGCTCCAGTCGGTTCGGGGCACTGACGAAACGGTATCACAGGGGCTGCGGTGAATCGAGCAAGGACTTAGCCGCCACCTTTTACTAGGCAGAACAATGAACGAAGAAAGAACCAACTGGAACTAGGAAGGCAGAACTGAGGGCCGGTCTTCCCATTTTGGAACTCCCCGAAGATTTTGTTCGCTCTTAACCGACCACACCCTTGACCCCACAGGTTACAATTGTTCTGGACACAGTCCATCGAGCGGCGCCCCTAGCGGGCGCCGCAAGCTTTTGTGCCCCTACCCCGATGGTGCCCTACCCTTCTCGCTGGGTGCCCCATCCTGGCCCGCAGTCGGCCAGCGTGGATTAGTTGGCGAGAGGGTAGGGCTTTTTGGGTGGGGCAATTCGGCCCCGAAGTCCGTTCTTCGGTTGCCGTTCTGATCTTTCACATCCCGACTCGTCGCTGCGGTACCGGCCGCGCCGACGCTATCCCAGGATCAACAATCCTGGGCGGTTCCTCCATTTGGGACTTGCCCTTCGCTATCGTCTCCGTTTTGCCTCTCACGAAGAACGAATGACATCTTCACGCTGCTGACGACCGCCTACTGGCTACCGAACATGCCCGATATCACGCAGCCAGACGCACATTCTTCGAGCACAAACCACTGAAAACAAAGCCACTCTTGGTATTTTCAGATTTAAACCCTTGGCGCTCAATATTTTAGCGGGAAAATTTCCGCAAAATATTGAAAACAAAGATTCGCAAAATAGGGGGAGGGACTGCACATCTCGGGATTCTTGTCCCGCCTCCTCCACGCGCTGAGTGCGTGGCTAGACGTTGAGGCGCTCGCGCCGCGAGCTGAAAACGGTGGGCCCCCCGGACCTCTAGGCGAAGGTGGATCGAGCCTCTCCTCTCTTCACAACAGCTTCGAGCAAGTCGCAGGCTGTCTTGACGCCGTGTTCTGATCGCACAGACGTCCCGACTTCGGCGGCTCGGTTTGAATAGGCCGGGTTGCGAAGCAGTTCGGATATCTCACGCACCGCGCTCTTTGCGTTGTATTCCTTGCGGCGCACGCTTCGCGCGACTCCCAATTTCTTCAGCCGATAGGCATGGTCGGGCTGGTCATGGCTGTAGGGAACGACCAGCATTGGTTTTCCCGCGCGCATGGCCTCGGCAGTCGTTCCAATACCGCCTTGATGTACGTTGACGCATGACCGGGGGAAGATTGCTGAGTGCGGTGCATACGGGACTGAGATCATACCCTGTGGCAACTTGTTCATCTGATTGGCTGGATCATTGCCGACGAGCAGGACGGCCCGTCGGCCAAGTATGCGCGCTGCTTCAACGCTCTGATGGAAGAAATCGCCGGCTGCGCCAATGGCCGCCGAACCCAGGGTGAACACGATTGGGGGCTCGCCCGACTCGAGGAACTTCTGAAGGTCCGGCGGGATGGTCTCTTCCTGATCGAAGAACGGGAACCCGGTGACGTGCGCGTTCGGTGGCCAATCGGGTTTTGGAGAAGCAAGAATGGGCGAGAACAACGCTAGCGCCAGTTGCGGCGAGTGTCCGAACAGGATGGGATTCCGGCTGCGCGGCAATCCGAGTTCGCGCTCAAAGGCGCGGTAGCACTTCCAGTATGGTTCGAACACCTTTTCCACAAACTTCAGAAATAACCGCTGGGTTCGTGGCCCGCGGCGGGCGAGCCACTCCCGGGCGGGAAATCCGGGGAAGACACACATGTCATGCGAGGAAAGCATGCTGACGGGGGCCAATGCGAGCGACGCCCAGGGCATTGCAGACTTACGCGCGTACAGGTAAGCACCGAGGGTGACCGGGTGGGTGACGATGAGGTCCGCATTGCGTGCAATGGCGGCGGTCTCCTGATACGACTCGCGCAAGTACGGCAGCACCAGTTCACAGAAGATGTACCGGGTGCCGTCGCTGGGGTGCATGGCGCGCTTCAGAATGGCGGGATCATCGATCCTGATATCAGTTCCAACGGGATGAAACTCAATCCCAGATGCTTCCACTTTTGCGCGATATGCCGGAGAAGTGGCGACGACAGTCGACAGTCCGCGCTGCGTCAACTCGCGGCCAATAGCAAGGATAGGATGCAGGTCCCCTAAAGAACCAAACGTACAAAGGACAACGCGGGCCATCGTAGCCTCATGGAGCAATTGGTGACAGCTTTACAGCGTAGAGGCGGAAATGGAAGTGATCGTCATCACAGGGCATCGCTAGTAGCTTACCGTTCGAGAAAACTATGTGATCGGCGTGCAGAAGTAGAGGCCGTTGCCGTCGGGATCGGTGACGGCGAATTCACGCAGCCCCCAGGTCTGATCGATGGGAGCGGTGTGGACGGGGGAGTCGGGGCGGCGGGTGGTGTCGAGGCCGCGGGCGCAGAAGGTTGCGTAGCGCTCGTCGACGTCGTCGACGAAGACGCGGCTAACGGAGCCGAAGACGCCGTCGCCGGCATGACGGGAGAGTTGCAGATCGGCGCCGTCACGGACGAGGTCGATGACGCCGTTGGCCATTTCGACGTCTTCGTATCCGGGCCATTTGCGTTCGAAGTCGAGAATTTCGGTGTAAAAGCGCAGGGAGCGTTGCAGATCGGCGGACTTGATTATGGGGACGATTCTCATGTGGGGCTCCAAACGGCAGGTAGACAGGATAACTCTGTCGTCGCGGGTGCGCGCGACTCGCAAGGGGAGGAACACCCGATTCCCCGCACTCACGTGCGGGGCAACTTTCTCGAAGCAGAATCTTTTCACCGTGCGCCGAAGGCGTGGCTCGACACAGTGCGCCCGCTTCGCATGGGAGGAAAGGCCGCAGAGTTGCGGCGACGCTGGTAGACTTCTACGAGGGCCGGCTTTGGGGGTGACATAGACCGGCGCAGGTTCAGCTCTCATTGGCGAGAACTCTCATTCAGGAGAAAGAGGATGGCGGCTACACCAGCAGATGCGCAGGTGATCATGCACTTGTACGAACTCCGTCGCGAGGCCGAGATGCGCAAGGCGCGCAACTGGTTCGCGATGTTCAACCCGCAATCGGTCGATGAATTCATCGAGGTTGTTAACACTCCCGGCACGGATGAGAACCGCTACTTCCGAATGGTGACCAGTTACTGGGAGATGGCGGCCGCCCTGGCGCTGCACGGAGCAGTGAACGAACAGCTCTTCCTCGACACGCAAGGGGAGATGTTCTTTATCTTCGCGAAAATGGCACCGTATCTGGAAGGCTATCGGGAGAAGATGCAAAACCCGGAAGCGATGAAGCGGGTAGATATGCTCATCAACAGGAGCGAAGAAAGCAAGAAGAAGCTGCAGGCCTTCGTGGAACGACTGACCAAGATGCGGGCCATGGCGGCGCAGAAGAAGTAGCTGGATCAAGGGAATAGGCAGAGGTTCGGTCCCGAACGCTTGTACACTACCCCGCCCTGACAAAACCAGGACGGAGCACCCGCGCCCGTAAGTCGATGAAGGGCAATTATTTGTGACAGGATGGAAACAGTTCCATCCTAGGGCGTGGTTTCCTCCTCCAACTAGAAATCGATATACTGGCTTCTCTGACTCTCGATGATTCGTCGCTTGCTCCCACTCGGTCCCGTCCTCCTCGTTTTGTTTACGACGGGGTGTCTCTTCCATACCCGCAAAGTTGCCAATCACATGAGTTCCGCGCCGTTGAAGGCGGCAAGCCAGCAAGAACTCATCGCGAAGGTCAACAGCGATGCCGCTCAAATTCAGACGATGAATGCGACGGTGGACATTCGGACAGCGGTTGGGGGACAGAAAAAGGGGAAGGTCACTGAGTACACCGAGATACGCGGCTACATCCTGGCGGAGAAGCCGGCGATGCTGCGGATGATCGGGCTGTTCCCGATTGTGCGCAACCGGGCCTTCGACATGGTGAGCAACGGGGTGGATTTCAAGTTGTCGATCCCGCCGAAGAACAAGTTCATCGTGGGACGGAACGACCAGATCTCGCCGAACCCGAAGCAACCGCTGGAGAGCATCCGCCCACAGCACATATATGACGCGCTGCTGCTGCACGAAATCGACCCGAAGGACGAGATTGCCGTCATCGAGAGTTCGACGCAGCAGGTGAAAGACCCGAAGACGCATAAAGAGGTCGAGCAACCTAACTACATACTCGACGTGATCCGGCGCGACCCGCAGGGCTGGTACATGGCAAGGAAGATCTACTTCGACCGGGTGGACCTGACGCCGTACCGGCAGGTGGTGTACGACCGCCAGGGTAATGTCGCGACGATCGCCGATTACTCGAATTTCCACGATTACAGCGGAGTGAGCTTCCCCAACCATATTGAGATAACGAGGCCGCAAGAGGAGTACGAGATCGGGCTGACGATCGTCTCGCTGAAGCTGAACCAACCACTGACAGCGCAACAGTTCGAGTTGAATCCGCCGCCGGGAGCGCAGATTGTGAACCTGGCGAATGGAAACAACAAAACGGCGCTGAAGTAAACGGCAAAAACGAAAGATGTTGCTGGTGGATCGCGGCTGGCCAAAGGCTTACGTCTACTGACTGCAGCAGACGTGGAGCACGGGTAGTTCTTTGCCGTTTTGCCGTTTCTCCTTCTGGTTCCGATACAATCGAAGACGATGAATAAGCTGGTTATTTCGAACCTGGTGCACAGGCCGCTGCGGTCGGCGATCAGCGTGATTGCGATCGCGATTGAGGTCACGCTGATCCTGCTCATTGTGGGCTTGTCGATTGGGACGCTGAACGACGCGGCGGAACGTCAGAAGGGGATTGGGGCGGACATCATGGTTTCGCCGCCGGGATCGTCATTCATGCTGGGCCTGAGCAGCAGTCCGATGCCGATGAAGATTGCCGACGTGCTGCGGAAAGTGAACCACGTGACGGCCGTTGCCCCGGTAGCAATGCAGTCGAACACCAGCGGAGCGGTCGAAATCATCGACGGCATCGTACTGGACCAGAACTCACCGAACGATTTCAACAAAATTGGGGCGCCATTCAAATTCCTTGCAGGGGGCCCGTTTCAGGGGCCTTACGACATGCTGGTAGATGACTTCGTTGCCAACCAGAGGAATATCCATGTCGGGGACAAACAGGAGTTGATGAACCACGAATTCACCGTGAGCGGAGTCGTGTATCACGGCAAAGGCGCGAGGAAATTTATTCCGCTGAGCACGCTGCAGGACCTGACGGGATCGGTTGGCAAAGTTTCGATGTTCTACGTGAAGGTTGACGATCCGAAGCTGGCGCCCGAGGTGGTACAGGCAATCAAGCAGATTCCGGGGATGCAGAACTACGGGGTTCGGACGATGGCGGAATACATGTCGATGATGACGGTGCAGAACCTTCCGGGGTTGGCGATCTTCATTGACATCGTGATCGGGATCTCGATGGTGATCGGATTCCTGGTGATCTTCCAGTCGATGTATACGGCGGTGATGGAGCGCACGCGGGAGATCGGGATCCTGAAGTCGCTGGGCGCGAACAAGATGTACATCATCAACGTCATTTTGAGGGAAACCCTGGTGCTGTCGATCGTGGGGATCGGCTTGGGATTCCTGATCAGCTATCTCGCGGCGATGGGGATCAGGCACAAGTTCCCGCTGCAGACGATCCTGATGACGGCGGCGTGGGCCGGCAGAGCGGCCGTAATTGCGATGATTGGGGCGTTGCTGGGGGCGATCTACCCGGCATTCAAGGCAGCGCAGAAGGACCCGATTGACGCGCTGGCGTATGAGTAGGCCGGCAACAGAAGAACAAAAGATCGGATAAGCCGAAAAGCAACGCGAACTTCGCTCGCGCGGACAGACGAGGTCGCCTGTCCCCACCAAAACAGCGTGCGACTCTCTCTGGTTGCACCTGCTCTGCCTCGGTGGTATAACAAACGGCGCCTTGAGGATGGCACCGGCGAAGTTATTTGCTGCTTGCCCGCACTTTTTCTCAACCTCTATTGCTGAACCGACATCACGAAGAACAGGGCCGCACACACCCACAGACGCGGTCCGAGGAGATCGCCCATGGCAACAGCTGTTCCCATCAATGTTGATCCTCACGTAAGCCGATTCATCGCCGAGCGGCGCAAGATGCTCATTAACGGGAAATGGGTGGAAGCTGCTTCCGGTAAGACTTTCCCGACGTACGATCCGGCAACGGGCGAGGTCCTGGCCCAGGTTGCCGAAGGGGATAAAGCCGACATCGATGCTGCCGTGAAGGCAGCGCGGGCGGCGTTCGAAGGCGCGTGGCGCAAAATGACGGCGGCGCAACGCGGCAGGCTGATCTGGAAGCTCGGCGACCTGATCGACGAGCACCTGGAAGAGTTCGCGGAACTGGAATCGCTTGATAATGGCAAACCGCTGACCGTGGCGCGGGCAGCGGACGTGCCGCTCGCGGCGGAACTGTTCCGCTACATGGCGGGATGGGCAACGAAGATCGAGGGGAATACGATTTCGCTTTCGGTGCCGTACACGCCCAAGGCACGGTATCACGCGTACACGGTGAGAGAGCCGATCGGAGTGGTCGGGCAGATCATTCCGTGGAACTTCCCGCTGCTGATGGCGGCGTGGAAACTCGGTCCAGCGTTGGCGACAGGATGCTGCGTGGTGCTGAAACCGGCAGAGCAGACGCCGCTGAGCGCGCTGCGATTGGGCGAGTTGATCCAGGAAGCTGGGTTCCCCGATGGTGTGGTGAACATCGTTCCCGGCTACGGCGAGACAGCCGGAGCAGCCTTGGCGGCACATCCGGACGTGGACAAGATTGCGTTCACGGGTTCGACGGAAGTTGGGAAGCTGATTGTTCACGCGGCGGCCGGGAACCTGAAGAAGGTCACGCTGGAGTTGGGCGGCAAATCGCCGAACGTGATCATGGGGGATGCCGACCTGGACCTGGCGATTCCGGGGGCGGCGAGCGCGATTTTCTTCAACCAGGGGCAGTGCTGCTGCGCCGGTTCGCGACTGTATGTCGACGAGAAGATTTATGACAAGGTCATCGATGGCATCGCACAGCAGGCGTCGAAGATTCGTGTCGGAGCGGGTTTTGACCCGGCGACGCAACTTGGACCACTGGTAAGCGAAGAACAGCTGAAGCGCGTGTGCGGATACCTGGATTCGGGATTCGCGGAGGGCGCCAAGGCGGTTGCCGGCGGGCGCCAGGTTGGCGACAAAGGCTACTTCGTGCAGCCGACAGTGCTCGTAAATACCAACGAGAAGATGAAGGTTGTGCAGGAAGAGATCTTCGGACCGGTGGTTACGGCGACTCCGTACAAGGATGTGAACGAATTGCTGCCCAAGGCGAACGACACGGTGTATGGCCTGGCGGCGGGGATATGGACGAAGGACATCTCGAAGGCGCACACGCTGGCTTCAGAGATGAAGGCCGGTACCGTCTGGATCAACTGCTACAACATCTTCGACGCAGCGCTTCCGTTCGGCGGCTACAAGCAGAGTGGCTGGGGCCGCGAGATGGGACACGAGGCGCTGGAACTCTACACGGAAACCAAGGCGATCTGCGCGCGCATAGGCTGATTCCATTTCCTCCTTGACGCGTAGTGCACGGGGCGAACCGAAAGGTTCGCCCCGTTTGCTATTGGACAGCAAGTTCCAGGGGTATGCGCCCCGTGATTCGCATTAGAGATCTGCGGGGCTTTCTCTTTGCGAACGTGAGCTTCGTCACTGTTCAGCGTGACAGGCAGTAACAAATCCGCGCAAATGGAGTTTATTTCACCAGATAGCACCAAAGAGCCACTTTGATGGCGGGGACTCGGAAAGAGAGGGGCGATGAAAGGCAGAATTCTGATGTTGGGGCTCAGTTTACTGCTTGCGGGCTCGGCATTTGCCCAGAGACGCGGGCAGAGCGGTATGCACGGCAATCCGGCGGCGGGCCAGGCCGGCCAGGCAGGAATGGGAAATAGAGGTATGGGTCAGGGAATGGGCGACCAGCAGCGCCTGCGCATTCATGCCAGCGACCAGCAACGGCAGCAGTCGAGAACGTGTACGCAGTCAATGGAACGGGTACGCACGAGACTTCGCACAATGGCTCGAATCAAGCAGAACCAGCCGATCAGCTCGGAGCAGGCATCACAGTGGCGCGAACAGCTGCGCGACGATATCCAAACCATGAAGCAGGAGCAGATGAACCAGATGAACGGCCTGAGTCCCGAACAGCAGGAGGCGACCAGGGATCGTACTCAGCAGATGCAGATGACCCGGGAGCAACTGGAAAAGATGTCGGAAGCGCTCGACATGGAACTGGCGATGGAAGCACCGGACCCGGTGAAGGTTCGGCAGCAGGCGCGCGAGATGGAGTCGGCGGTGAACAAGATCCGCACTCAGCAACAGCAGTTGAATAACGACTTGGGAATCGATCAATAGGAGCGACACATGAAGCGAATTGGCATAGCGGTAATTCTTGTTTTTTTATGCGGTGTGGTTCTGACGGCGGTGGCGCAGGGACCGGGTAGCCGCGGGATGGGCTTCGGGCCCTATGACGCGGCGACGGAAACAACGGTGACCGGCACCGTGCAGGCGGTACAGCAGCATCCGGGAAAACGTGGTGGTGTGGGAATCCACCTGCTACTGAAAACGAAGGATTCGACTTTGGATGTTCACGTCGGGCCGTCGTGGTATCTCGACAAACAGGGAGTGAAGTTTGCAGAGGGAGACACGGTGGAAGTAACGGGCTCGATGCTGAAGACGAATGACGGAATCCTGGCGAAAGAAATCAAGAAGGGCGACAAAACACTCCTGCTGCGGAACGCTGCAGGACGGCCACTCTGGGTGGGGCCGAACAAAGGCTGAAATGCCACTTGGAAAAACCGAGCCGCGCGAGCGTTAACGCGCGGTTTTTGCTTGTCAGGAGCAGGCACCCGCTCTTTGAAGGCGTGGATAGTGGATCGTGAATGGCAAAGACACGGAAGCCGACCGCAAGACCATGGAAACGGAGTTGCGCGACAAATCTCTGCCACAGGGAGAGGTTTCGCAACCGGTCTCTGGTTATCTCCACTTCCCGGTGGCGACGGGGAAGAAAGTTCAGTACGAGTTGGAATACACCGGCAAGAATCGGAACATCCGGCTGCGGTTGCCGACGCCGAAAGAGTAGTTCTCCGAATATACCGAGGACCGGCAGTAGTGGGCCGAACACGCTTTCCCAATTTGGGACCAAAAATTGGGAGGTACAAGAGTAAAGAGTTCCGTAATTTGCAACTCTGGGCGAACGTAGTGGTGTGTCCGGTATTGCGCCTGAGCTCGATCAAGTATCAGATGGCCCGCGGATTTCGCCGACATTAGCAACACTCGGACGTCATTCCACTTCACTACTTTGGGTACTGCTCTTCCTCTCTGCCATTCTCTTTGCTTATCGCGGATTCTATCGCGGAGTTCGTCCTCACCTGACCAATGATTTCTTCAGTGTGTATTCGATTTCGAAGGCGTGGATGGCGGGCGAGGCGCCGTATTCGACGCAGGTGATCGTCCGGACGTTCGAGGACGCGAGCGGGTACACCCTGGGCCGCAACACCCTGGCCCAGGCTGCGAGCTATAGCGCGCTGCCGGGCATGGTTCCGTTGGCAACACCATTTACGCTTCTGCGGTGGAGAGCGGCGAATTCACTATTTGTAATTTTCAGCACGGCGATTCTTGGAACGATGCTGTGGAGGTTTGCGCGCCGGTCCGGGGCATCGCGGAATTCGGTACTTGCGTTCCTGATCTGCGCGCTCGCATTGGGGCCGATTCATACGGGGCTGTCAGGTTCGAACGTCACCCCGCTACTGGTTGGACTGATGGGAATCAGTTACCTGCTGAACCGCGACGGACGTTGGCTGGCGGCGGGAATTCTGCTGGGCGTCGTGGGTTGCTGCAAGCCGCACATTGCCGGGGCGATGGTGCTGGTGCTGATCGTCGATGGCGAATGGAAGACGTTGGTTGCGGCGCTGTCGAGTGGCATCGCAAGCCTTGGCGTATTCGTCGCGCGGTTGTCGGTGGCCGGGGTGCCGTGGTGGAGCGAATTCTTGGCGCGAACGCGACAGTTCGGTGCGGTCGGCGATGCAAACGATTTCTCGCCCGCTAATCCAGCGCGGTATGAGTTGCTCAACCTGCAGGTTATCCTGGGATCGATCACGAGCAGTCGCGTTGTGGCGAACGTCGTCGCAATCGCGGTTGGGGTGGCCCTGGTGGCGGCGTGGTGGATCGCAGTAAAGCGGAGTGGAAGATCGGACCTGCTGGCATTCGCAACCATCAACGTTGTCCTGCTATTGCCTGCGTATCACCGGTTCGATGATGCGTCGGTGCTGGTGTTTCTGTTTGCGGCGGCGTGGCTCGAAAGACGGGATTTGTCGGTTCTGTGGGTGGCTGGGGTGAGTGCGCTGCTGTTCGCGCTTCCAATCCCGGCGATGCTGGTGTATCTGGTAGAGAGCGGACGCATACCGCACGGTCTTCTCACGGCAAGGTCGTTTCAGTTAACGTTTCTCTCCTCGCAGATATGGTTTTTGTTCGCAGCATCGCTGTTACTCGTTTGGGGCTCTAAGATGACGGGTGAGGCAGCACCGGAAGAATTTCCTAAGGCTACTCGTGGCTGCCGTTCGTCTGCTTCTCCGCGGCTTTCTTGAGGGATGCGTAGATTTTATCCATCTCGGCCGCGGACATTGAGGGAGCGCCTCGCTTCAGCATCTCCATAAACCAGGTGATCTCTTCCGGCAGGACCGGATATCCAATATTCTCGGGCGCAGCGCCGGGGACCGGTCCGTCGGAATTGACGATCGGTTTTCCAGCCCCATCGAGGAACACGATGAAAGGAACACCCGTGTTTTTGGGATCATTGCCGGTGAGTTTCTGGAGGAGTGCGTCGCTTCCGGGAGTGTTTCGCTCCGGATGCTTCGAAGCCTCTTCAGCGATGTGGACCTTCGCGATAACGAAATACTTTTCGAAAATGGTCTTGAGTTCCGGTGCCTGCATGAAACTATCGAGTTGATGACAAGGGCCGCACCAGGATGCGCCGAAGATCAAAAAGATGTTCTTGTGCTCGCCGGCGGCGCGGGTCTGAGCATCGATAAGCACTTGTGCGGCGGCACTCTGCGCGCGAGCAGGCACAACCGAGAACAACGCTAAAACAGCTATAAGTACGGCGAGTTTCTGCTTCACCATGGGTTCTTGTCCTAAGCAGTCTTGTACTCTCGGATGGACCAGGAATCCAGAAATTTCAATCGCGTTCCGTTTTCGGAATAGACGTATTTGCGCAGTTCAGGGTTTTGGGAGCGAGCGTATATAGAGAACGAGTTGCCAGCGTTGTGCTTCGGGCAAACTGCTGAATGAGGGCATGCCTTTGCGGGCGTTGCCGCTGGAGATGCGCCAGAAGAGATCGCCGTCGGAATCCTGCTGAACTGCGGGTGAGGCGAGATCGGGTGCGTTGTTCTTGCGCTCGTGAGTTTGATCGCCGTGACACTGAACGCAGTTGCGCTCGAAGATCTTGCGGCCGCCGGCGGCGAGTTGGGGCTTGTCGCGCAAGGGGTTCTGCCGATGCGCGGCTTTTTCGGGGACCGTCCAATCGGGATCGATCGGTCGGATTTCCTGCGCGAACAGGATCGCTGCGCAAGTGATGAGAACAGCCAGCGTGAGTTTTCTCATTTGCCACCCCGGAACATGCTGCGAACGGCGTCTCCGAAGCCTGGGATTTCGTAGGTGTAGCTGAAGCGAAGCAGGTTGCGGGCACTGCTGGCGGTGAGTCCGAACCCGGGGGAGAAGCGCAAGGTCGAGTTTTCGCTGACGCGCCAAGCGATGGCTGGCGCAATGTAATGCGCGGTGTCGCGGAAGCCGAATTGCTCAGTGCTGCCGAGGCCACCGTAGAGTTCGAGGCCGGCGGTGAAGTTTTCGCGGCAGAAGCGGCAGGGATTGCCGGAGGCGATCGTCGCCAAGGGTCGATAGATTCCGAGGGCGTAGCCGAATTCGACGCCTTCATCTTCGGTGAAGTTCTTTTCGACGATGAAGTTCTCGGCAATGTTCCAGTTCTTGAGATTGCTGGAGAGGATCAGTTTCCCTTCCAGTTCGCGAGCCTTCTCGCCGCGCAGGCTGCTGAGTGGTTCGTCGGTGAGTTCGGAGTGGCCGACGACCTCCTTCAGAATGCGGCTGGCCTCGTTGATGTTTTCGAATTCGAAGTAGAGGACGGGATTGATGCGATGCTCGGTCTTCAGTGGCTTGAAGCGGTTTTCGAAGCGGAAGCCGGTGAAGACGGTAGCATCGTTTGGCTGTCCTGCGCCTTCGAGGTAGAGCGAGGTGGACCACCACCCGGTGGCGCCGTATTCGAGTTCGACAAGCGGCGCCCAGTAGGTGGGGAGATCGTGCTTCTGAATTTCGACGGTGCTCTGGGTTGTGATTTCGAGGTTCCCTGGTTCTTCCATGTGATGGTCGTAGGTGACGAAATAGGGGCTGTACTGGGCGCCAGCGGGGAGGACAACAAAGAGCAAAGAGCAGAAGAAGACGGTGAGAAGTCGTGCCATGAATTCATTCCTCATTATTGAAAATGAAATTCAATTTCAATTACGAGGATCAGACTAGCGCAGCAATCCGGTGCAGACAACTCCACCGGATGGGGTACCTGCAAGGATTTACAAAACTATTACTGAGCCACTTCGGGGAGTTCGGCGGCGTGGCGCGAGGTTCGTTTGCGAATGATGTGAGCGCGCTGACCTTCGGCGCATGGGGGCTTCGCATGGCTCTTCTTCGCGTGTCGGACGAGTTTCCTGCGCTGACGCTCGAGCGTGGGGAATTCGTAGAGGTCACAGGAAGTCGTGTCCCAGACCTGCCCGGTGCGCTTGTTCACGGCGAACCAGCCGACGATGTCCTGCATGTTGCCTTGCGGCGAGTGGTAGGCGCCGAAGCTGTAGTAGCCGGGAATGGTTTCCGTGCTCTCGTGAATCTGCCTGGTAGGGACTTTGTCGCCGCGCAAGCGCAACGTGGTGTGAACGAGCGAGCGCGCCTGCTCGCGCGAGATCTGCGCGCGCGAGGGCGTGGGAATTATGAAAACCAGAAAAGCCGCGGTCGCGAGAGCAAGGGTGCGCATAAGCTTACCGTTTGTTGGATGCTGAGTAGATTGCAGGCGAATGGGATTTTCGGGACGAGCAAAAACCCACATCTGCTGACTGCGGCAGATGTGGGGTACCGTTACGGCGATCCTTACTGGAACAGGTCGGAGAGGTCGTTGGACTGGGTGTTGCGGGTGTTGAGGGTTGGGAGTCCCCAGTTGTTCTGGATGAAGCGAAGAATGGAGACGTGATCCATCTGGACGTGCGACACGTAGTGCTGCTTCGCCAAGGGCGAAATCACAAGCAGTGGAACACGTGGGGCCAAGCCCTGAGAATCGACCGGCGGTGGGGGGACGTGATCGTACCACCCGCCGAAGTCATCCCAAGTGACAACGACTGCTGTGCTGCTCCAGATCGGTGAAGCCTGGAGTTCTTTCACGAGGGTATCGATGAAATTGATGCCGTAGGTGATGGAAGCGGAACCAGGGTGCATCTCGTCGCGATGGTTGGGAAAGACGAATGTGACGGCGGGGAAATTGCCGCTCGCGAGATCGGTGGCGAAGTGCGAGTAATCCTTGGTGAGCTTATAGGTGCTGGTGAAGTACTGAAAGGGGTTGTGAAGCGGGCTGTAGGCAGAACAGTTGCCGTTGTCTTCCTGATAGGCGGCCCAGGAGATCCCCGCCTTGGTGAGTTCGTCGCCGACGTTGGGGAAGGTGAGCGGGGTGGCGGCAGAGTCCGGCAGATTACAGGGGCCGTAGTAGGGCTGTACGGAATAGACGAAATTGTTGTCAGATGCTCCGACCATGTAGAGCTGGTTCGTCGGGGCTTCGCCGACGACGGAGCTGAAGTAATTGTCGGCGATGGCATATTGTTGCGCGTAGTTCCACAGGGTGCTCATGCCGGAAAGAGTGTTGTCGTAATAACCCATGGATTCGTCGCCTTCCGTGTAGGCGAACTTGTCCATGGCGCCGCCGTCGATATCATCCGCATACTTGATGTGGCCTTCGGGCAGTGCCGGGGGGGCGAGATTCGCGAGCAGGGAGGGCGAGACGGAGTTGCCAGCCTGATCCGTCTGCGTGTAACCGGGCACTCCCGCGTGTTGGCCATTGATGGTATTGCCATTGGTCGGGGGCATCATGCCGAAGAGGTGATCGAAGCTGGCATTTTGCATTTCGATGACCACCAGATGCTGAACCGTGGCATGGGCCGGCGGTGGGTTGTTGCCGGGGGGCGGGTCGTTTGGGGAACTGGTTGAGCCGCCACAACTGGTAAGAATGATGCTGAAACAGAGCAGTAGCAGAGCCGCTGGGGTTCGGCCGAAAAGGGACATTATCTGAAACACCTCAAGACGCGTTTTGAAACGCGATGAGTGCTGCGGGTTGGCCCAAGTGCTGAGAGAAATGGAGTTTATTTCTCCCGCGGCGAACACATCATTTACACTGGTGCGGTACTCGCCATGGAACAACCGTTTTACAAACGTGTTTTGCTGAAGCTTTCCGGGGAGGCGCTTGCGGCCGACCGGGGATTTGGTGTGGATAGCGCGCGGATTCACGAAATAGCCGCCGAGATCAGGGAAGTACACGACCTTGGAGTGGAACTCGCGATCGTGGTGGGCGGCGGGAATTTTTTCCGCGGTGTTGCCGACCAGGCCCGGGACATGGACCGCGTTTCCGCGGATCATATGGGCATGCTGGCCACGGTTATCAACGCGCTGGCGCTGCAGGACGCGCTGGAAAAGTGTGATATTTACACACGGGTGATGTCGGCAATCGAGATGAACCAGGTGGCTGAACCATTCATCCGGCGTCGCGCCATTCGCCATCTCGAGAAGGGGCGTGTGGTCGTGTTCGCGGCCGGGACCGGCAATCCCTATTTCTCGACCGATACGGCGGCGTCGCTGCGCGCGATGGAGATTAAGGCCGACGCGATCCTGAAAGCCACTAAAGTTGATGGGATTTACGATGCCGACCCCATGAAAGTGGTCGATGCAAACAAATTCGACCAGATCTCGTACCTGGAAGTGCTGAAGCAGGGTTTGCGATTCATGGACGCGACGGCGATCAGCCTGTGCCGGGAAAATAACTTGCCCATCGTGATCTTCAACCTGAATACGCGAGGAAATATCAAGCGCGTGGTGATGGGAGAACGGATCGGATCAGTGGTTACCGAGTAAGAAATG
The DNA here is from genome assembly GCA_032252755.1 of Terriglobia bacterium. Taxonomy (NCBI): domain Bacteria; kingdom Pseudomonadati; phylum Acidobacteriota; class Terriglobia; species Terriglobia bacterium. Next base: position 34,872 of record JAVUPY010000051.1, on the reverse strand, counting down.
CCCCACGTCTGCTTAAGACGGCAGACGTGGGGCACGGAATGTTTAAAGATTTATAATCGTGCGTTCTAACAGGCGAGGCTAAACGACCTATGGCTGCTATCAACATGGCCGCTGTACCTGCACTCAAAGAAACGTATACACAACTGAAGTCGCGGATGGATAAAGCCGTCGAGGATTTCCGACAGGAAATGGCTGCAACACGGACAGGGCGCGCCTCCGTGCACATGCTGGACAGCGTGCATGTGGACGCTTACGGGTCGCAGATGCCGCTCAACCAACTCGCGAATGTGAGCGCGCCGGAGCCGCAACTGATCACGGTTCAGCCGTGGGACATGAGCCTGGTCGGCGCGATCGAGAAAGCGATCCGCTCCGCGGAACTCGGACTGAACCCGATGAACGACGGCAAACTGATCCGTGTTCCGGTGCCATCGCTGACAGAAGAGCGCCGCAAGGAAATGGTGAAGCATCTGCACAAGGTGCTGGAAGAGCACCGGACGGCGATCCGGAACGTCAGGCGCGACGGCAACGACGCCATCAAAAAGGCACTCAAGGATAAGAAGATCACGGAAGACGAAGAGCGCGGCGCGATGGAGCAGATACAGAAACTGACCGACGACGAGATCAAGAAGATGGAAGAGCTGTGTAAAGGGAAAGAGAAGGAAGTTATGCAGGTGTGACCAGAGGGCGTTAGTTCCAGCCGGGCAAAAAGCCCGGCTTTTTCATTGTCTTTCTATTCCGTTCTTACCAGCAGGCAGGTGATGTCGTCGTGCTGGTGCGCCATGCCGGTAAAGCGATTGAGTTCGTTCATCAGGGCCGTAATGGCGTCTTTGGCTTTGTAGGGGCGCAGGGCGGGGACGACGCTCAGCAGGCGCGGTTCGCCGTACTCATCGCCGCGCTCATTCACGGCTTCCACGAGGCCATCGGTGAAGATCAGCAGCAGATCGCCGAAGCCGAGATCCACCGCGCCGGTATCGTAAGGCGCCCGGGAGTCAATGCCAAAGGGTAGTCCACCGCGATCAAGGCGTTCGGTGCGACCGTCGGCACGCAGCAGGATGGGGGCGTTGTGGCCGGCGTTCACGTAGGTAAGCTTTCGGCTGGCCGGTTCGTACTCGCCTAAAAACGCAGTGGTGAAGCGGCGTCCGCTGTTGCTGTGAGCACAGGCATACTCGTTTACGCCGGTGACGATCTCCGTAATGGAACTGGTGTGGTTCAGCAGCGTTTTGAGACTGGCCTGAAAAGTCGCCATCAGCAGCCCGGCGGGGATGCTCTTGCCGGCAACATCTGCAACCACCAGCAGTGCGCGTGCTCCGCGGTCACGAAGCAGGACGTCGTAATAATCTCCGGCGACGGTGTTTTGCGGCCGGTTCACGAATGCGATATCGAGTCCGGCGACTTTGGGTGGCGCGTCGGGAACGAGCCACATCTGGATTTCACGCGCGATTTCGAGGTCGCGCTTCATGGTGACGCGATCGCCGACTTCAAGAATGAGCAATCCGACCAGGATCAACGCGCCGAAGAGGTTAAGGGAGATTGAGACTTGCTGATCGCCGGACTGATATTGGATAACCGGAAAGATCGTCAGGAAAATTCCGATGAGCAGCATGATGCGGCGCACGGGGGTGAGCTTGCGCATCACGGCCCAGAAGAACTGCTTGATCGTCTCCCATGTTCGGTGACGGCGACCGCCCTCGACGGGAGCGAGCTCTGCTTTGTAGAGGCTGTATCCGCTGGTGGCGTCGGCTTTGAATTGGGCCCAGAGTTGCTCGGCCTTGAGACCGTCGGTTATGCGCTCGATGAAACCGCGACCGGGCGAGATCGGTGGCGGGGCAGCGCCACCCCGGTTCGGGCTGGGAGCAGTTCCCATGACGCCATTATATTCTGCGGTCAAGATAGAGCTGAGGCATAGATTGTAAATCGGCAATTTCTGTGTGGCTCCTGACTCTGTGGTGAGTTGGTTTTCAATACTGTGAAATAATTCTTGCGATGCAAGAGCTGATCATTGATTGCGGCGTCTGCCGGTTGCGGCCGTTTCGCGCTGAAGATGCGGACTCGCTGACGCATCACGCGAACAATCGCAAAATTTCGATGCGCGTCCGCGATCGCTTTCCCTATCCCTATACGAGGCAGGATGCAAAGCAGTTTCTCGGGGCCGTAACCAGGCTTGATCACAACGCCACCGAGTTCGTGCTCGCGATTGAGGTGGACGGCCAGGCGGTTGGCGGCATAGGAGTGATACTCGGCACCGATATCGAGCGCATCAGCGGCGAGTTGGGATACTGGCTTGGAGAAGAATTCTGGGGGCGCGGAATCGTGACCGCCGCAATCCGTCAGTTCGCGCCATGGACGATGCAGCGATTCAACCTCATACGCCTGCATGCCGATACCTTCCACGACAATCCAGCATCGGCGCGGGTGCTTGAAAAAGCGGGGTTCACCAAGGAAAGCGTGAAGCGGCGAGCGGCAATCAAGAACGGCGAGATCAAGGACCTGAATGTCTACGTGATGCTCAAGTAAGAAGGCTCTCGTCGAGTGACGCTAGCACTTAATTCCATCCACAGAAAGATTCTGTCACGCAACAAGCAGCCTTCCACTAAACATCCCAAGGAACAGTGAAGAACTGGGCCAAGGGTGTCGTCGCGCTGCTGCTGACGTTCACAGCAGGATGCGTGGACATCATCGGGTTCATGAGCCTATATAAGACGTTTACGGCTCACATGACGGGACTGACCGTCCACTTGGGGCAGGACGCGGTGCGGGTTCACGCACACGACGCTTTGATCCTTACGGCAACTCTCGGGGCATTTGTTTCCGGGTCGGTGGTGGGGCGGATACTGGTGGAGGTCGGCCTGCGAAAGAAACTGCGCAGTCCGGCCAGCCCGGCGCTTCTGCTTGAATTTGTTCTCCTTTTTGCTGTTGCGTGGGCCGGAGTTGTGCCGGGGTGGCGGGTGGCGATGGTCATTCTGCTGGCCGGCGCAATGGGCGTCCAGACGGCGGCGTTGACGCGGGTCGGCTCGCTCACCGTACACACAACCTTTGTCACGGGCATGCTGAATAAGCTGGCACAGCTTCTGTCGCACGCCATATCCCTCGAGTACGACGTGGTGCGCGGGAGACATGAGCGTTTGCACCTCCGCCCGGTGGTTTATCGGCAGGTGGCATTCATTGCCTCGATCTGGGTCGCGTATTTTGCCGGGGCGGTGACGGGCACGGCCACAGAGATGGCATGGTCGGTCAGGGCATTGTTCGTGCCGGCTGGAGTGGTGCTGGGCGTCGCCGTTTTCGACCAGGTGAAGCCGCTTGGGATCGAGGAGGAGTTGCGGGATAAGGGAGAGCGATGAGCAGCGGAAGTTCCAACTACAATTTACCCGCAAGCGAGTTAGAGAACTCAAGGATCTGAACGTGTGCCTGATGCTGAGGTGAACCGTTCTCACCGTCCACTGAAGCTCCACAACTCCATAGTGCCGTCCATCGCGCTTCGGATGAAGGTAAATTTCCCATGACTGTAGCATCCAAATGCCAAGCCGATATCCGGAGAGACATACGTTGCAATCTCGCTGCCGTCATTAGAATAAACAACTTTGACTATGGTTGAAACTTCGCTGGTACGGCCCTCCTTCATTTCCATTCGAGCAAACACTAGAGCGAGATGACCGCCCGACTCCTTCATGTCGTAAAAGTCATAGTCCGCGGGCTCCGAGATATGAAGAGTGTTCCTAATTGTTCCTGAAGGCGTAACAACCAGAATCGTCGCTTCTTTCTTTTCTCCGTGGGAAGGAAGCTTCAGGTACGCATTCTCGTCGGAGCCAGTAATCATAGAGACCAACTCGCCGACTGGCTCCAAGGCGGCTTGATCTTTGGCATCGTCGAACTTCTGTATCTGGCGCAAAAGGCCGCCCCGGCTGTCGAATAATGTCAGCATCCGTTGCGGCCTGTAGGCGGGCACATTGAAAACTGATCCCAGCACAAGAAATTCCCCGCCTTTCAGAACGGCGAGTCGGTCGGCTCGATATGAGGACAGCGCGAGTCTTATTCGTCCTCTTTCTTCATCACTTGTAAGCGTTACAACGAAGTTTGGTGGAATCTCTGGACGGCCCTCGGTGACTTTGATCGCTCCTGTCACCAGCACTGACACGTCGCCCGCGGGCGAGACACTGAAATCACGGACCTGTTCGGATTCTTTGAGAGCGATTGGCATCCGAATAGCTTCACGGCCCGACGACGGAACCCGCAATATTGCATTGTCTCCCACAGGCTGGAGATAAATCCGGGAGTCTTCGTCACAGCGAATCGGCCCGGACAATAAAGAGGCTGTTTGGCCCATAACTCTAGTTACATCCATGCGACCGACGGGCTCTTGGGCTAACACGAGGCCTAGGGGACTAAGAATCAGCGTTATCGATATGATTCCGCGCGGGATATTCATTGGCTTCTCAGTTCTTTGGTCTTCAGTGCGACGTAGGCCCCTGAACAGTTTGGGGCAAGAATGACGCGATCTGGGCTCAAAGCCGCCAGTTGTTGCGCATTCTTCTCAATTAGCTTGGTGACCCATGTGCACGGCATAACGACGTAACCGTTGTATGGCGTAAATGTTCCCCCGCAGCATGTAACGGGAAAATGCCCGCACATTGTGCCGAAATTATCAACCCATGAATAACAATCTGGATACAGGAAGAAGTGCTCTGTGCAAGATCCAGCTTGACAGGTATTCATACTCGGGTAGCCACCCCCGGTTGGACACCGGACGAGTTGAGCCGAGCATGTCTAAGCGAGGAATACCAGCAGACAGATCGATGCATACCAGATGTGCCGTTTCATACGTTCTCCTTTCCACCTACAAACGCCAACACCATACAACATTCTTCATCTTGGCGGCGATGAATTCGTCTGTGAAATTTCTGCGATAATTGACCCCGCTATGAAGAAAGTAGTTCATGCCGCCTGCCCGCATGATTGTCCGGATGCCTGTGGGGTTTTGATCACGGTTCAGGATGGGCGGGCGACGAAGATACAGGGCGATCCGGAGCATCCGGTGACCCGCGGATTCTTGTGCGCGAAGGTGGCGAAGTATCTGGATCGGGTGTATTCGCCTGACCGCGTGCTGTACCCCATGCGCAGGAAGGCGGCCAAGGGCACTGGCGGGTTCGAGGCGTTTGCGAGGATCTCGTGGGAGGAGGCGCTGGACGAGATTGAGAAGAAGTTTCGCGAGATCTCAGCGGAGTTCGGGTCCGAGGCGATTCTTCCCTACTCTTACGGCGGGACGCTGGGGGCTCTGAACGGCGGGGGCATGGACCGGCGGTTCTTTCATCGTCTTGGGGCTTCGCAACTGGACCGGACGATTTGTTCGACGGCAGGTGAAGCCGGGCTCACGAGCGTGCAGGGCGCGAAGTACGGGACCGAGCCGGAACAGTTCCGGCACTCGAAGTACATCATCGCGTGGGCCGCCAACATTCACGGCAATAACGTTCACCTGTGGCCCTTCATTGAAGAGGCGCGGCGGAACGGGGCGAAACTCGTCGTCATTGATCCCTATCGAACGCGGACGGCACGATGCGCCGACTGGTACATCCCGATTGCGATGGGAACGGACGTCGCGCTGGCGCTGGGGATGATGCAGGTCATCATCGCGGAGAATCTCTACGACGCCGATTACGTCGGCCGCTACGCGCTTGGCTTCGACGAGTTACGCGAACGCGCCAAGGAGTACACGCCGGAGAGGGTTTCGCAGTGGACGGGGATTCCGGCGGAAGATATTCGGCGGCTTGCGCGCGAATACGCCACGACTCGACCGGCTGTCATTCGGCTGAATTACGGCATTCAGCGTGGGGAGAACGGCGGGATGGCGACGCGCGCCGTGGCGATGCTTCCGGTGCTCACAGGTTCGTGGAAAGAGGTTGGCGGCGGGCTGCAGATGTCGCTGAGCGGGGCATTCGAATTAAATGCGGACGAACTCAAGCGACCGGACCTGATGAACACGTCGCTGGGGCGCCCGGCGCGGGTCATCAACATGGTGAAGTTGGGCGAGGCACTGACAGAAATTTCCGATCCGCCAGTTCGAGCGCTCTTCGTATACAACTCCAACCCGGCGGCGGTCTGTCCCAACCACAACAAGGTTATTCGCGGACTTTCACGGACGGACCTGTTCACCGTGGTGGATGAACAGTTCCTGACGGATACGACCGACTACGCCGATATCGTTTTACCGGCGACGACGTTCTTCGAGCATGCGGATCTTCAGAAGGCGTACGGGCATTACTATCTACAGACCTCGACGCAGGCCATCGAACCGCTTGGCGAATGCCGGAGCAATGTCGAGGTTTTTCGAGCGCTGGCGGAGCGGATGGGGTTCACCGAGCCGTGCTTCCGCGACAGCGTCGAGGAGATGATTGACGGGGCGCTGCGAACAGATCACCCGTGGATGCAGGGCATCACGCGCGAGCGGTTGGACCGGGAGAACCACGTGCGCCTGAAGTTCGATGGCGACGGCAAGCCGTTCCTTCCGTTTGCGGACGGCAACTTCCCTACCCCGAGCGGCAAAGCAGAGTTTTACAGTGAAGCGCTGAAGGCCAGGGGGCTCGACCCGGTTGTGTCGTTTATTCCGCCGGCGGAGTCGCGGCATATGGAAGGGGCGAAGAAGTATCCGCTGGAGATGCTGGCGCGCAAGGCGGACAATTTTCTCAACTCGACTTTCAACAACCTGCCCTCGCATAAGCCGCTGGAGAATGGCAGCATGGGTGTGCTGGAAATCGCTGCGGAAGACGCCCGGGGCCGCTGTGTCAACGATGGGGACAAGGTTCGTGTTTTCAATGACCGGGGCTCGCTGGAGCTAATCGCGCGCATTTCGGATGCGATTCGCCCCGGAACGGTGTCGGCGCGATTACACTGGGCGAAGCTCAGTGTCGACAAGAAGAACGTCAATGTCCTGACTTCCGACCGCTTAACCGATCTCGGGGGCGGACCGACGTTTTATTCCACACTGGTGGAAGTGATACGGCGCTAAAGAGGGGCCACCCAGGCAATCCGCAAGCTGCAGTCATTGTCTTTACAGGTTCTTTACAGTCCAGCGGCTGCTCCGATTGGTTTTAATGCCTGTGCTCCCGTATAATTGCGATTTCCGCGCTCCAAAGCTCTAGCTATTGAGGGTCTTATTATTCTCGGTATTCATTACACCCCACATCGAGCGACCGGCCGCACTCGTGCGGTCACTCGAGCTGTTTCCCTGATGCTGGGCTTTGTGTTCCTGTTCTTGTGTGGCACAGCCGTAGCTCAAAACGACATCATCACGGACATCCAAATTCACGGTAACCGCCGCATCCCCGCCGACACGATCCGGGCACGCATCTTCACCCGAGCGGGCGATATTTACGATCAAAACGGAATCGAGCGGGACTTCAACTCGCTGTGGAATACCGGGTTCTTCGACGATCTTCGCTTCGAGCGCGAGCAGACACCGAAGGGGTGGATTCTCCACATCTACGTCAAAGAGAAACCGACGATCCGCGACATCGAGTACGTTGGGTTGAAGTCGGCTTCCCAGTCGGACGTGCTGGATAAGTTCAAAGAGGCCAAGGTCGGACTTAGCAAAGAGAGCCAGTACGATCCGACGCGCGTGAAAAAGGCCGAGGTCGTACTGAAGCAGCTGCTGGCCTCACGCGGACGCCAGTTCGCCACGATCAAGACCGAAGTGACCCCGATTCCCCCAGCGGCGGTCAAGGTCACCTTCAATATCAACGAAGGCCCGAAGGTTAAGGTCGGCAAGATCACGTTCGAAGGCAACAAGAAGGTTGGATACCGCTACCTGCGCAGCGCGATGCGCAACCTTCGGCCAATCGGCATACCGCATTCGATCGTGCTTGAGAATCTCTTTGCCAAGACCTACGACGCGACCAAGCTGAACGAAGACGTCGAGCGTGTGCGGTTTGCGTACCAGGACAAGGGGTACTTCAAGGCAGTGGTTGAGGATCCAAAGACGAAGTTGCGCGACGTCGGCGGCATTCACTGGTACTTCCCGTTCAAGACCTACCACGGCAAGGTGGTCGACATTAACATCCCGGTCGACGAAGGCGATCAATATCGGATTAAAGCGATCACCTTCACGGGCAATAAAGCCTTGCCGAACAGCGCGGCCCTGCGACGAGTATTCAAGATCAAGGATGGGGACGTATTCAACCGCACGGCGATCGGCAAGGGCCTGGAAGACTTGCGCAAACTGTACGGCGAGTTCGGGTACATCAACTTCACCTCCGTGCCGGATACGGAAGTCGATGAAGAGCACAAGCTGATCACGATCAAGATCGACATCGATGAAGGTAAGCCCTATTACGTCCGGCGCATCGAGTTCGAAGGCAACACAACCACGCGAGACAAGGTTATCCGGCGCGAACTGGCGCTCGAAGAAGGGCAGCTTTACAACAGCCGCCTCTGGGAACTAAGCCTGCTGCGACTGAACCAGTTGCAGTATTTCGACACGCTGAAGCCGGACCAGGATTCGGAAGTCAAGCAGAACAACCAGAACAACACGGTCGATATCACGCTGAAAGTCCACGAGAAGGGCAAGAACTCGATCGGCCTCACGGGTGGCGTGAGCGGCCTGGCCGGCTCCTTCATCGGACTGAACTACCAGACGAACAATTTCCTCGGTAAAGGCGAGACGCTGACCGTGGAGGCGAACGTCGGCAGCCGCGAACGCAACATTGTGTTCGGGTTTACCGAGCCCTACCTGTTCGACCGGCCGCTGCAACTCGGGTTCACGGTTTTCAGCAGTAAGTTCACGTTCGACCAGGCGCAGCAGGCGAACATCGCAACCGGCCAGAACCTCAACCTGCCGCAGAACTTCCTGCAATCGTTGCAGAACTACGCGCAGAGCAGCACCGGATTCACACTGGGCCTCAGTTATCCACTGCACCGGTCATTCAAGCGCGTCGGATTGACGTATTCGTTGGACAACACGTCGATCACGACCTACACGCAAGCATCACAGCAGTTGTTCGAGTCGCTGGCGTTCCGAGGAATCTCCGGACCGAATGCGCTGGAAGGTATGGTCACCAGCAAGTTGGTACCTAGTTTCTCGGAAAATACGATCGATAACCCGGTGCATCCGCACAACGGGCATAGCCTGTACATCGCGGCGGACATTTCCGGCCTCGGCGGCAACGTGCGCATGATTCGGCCGATCATCGAGTGGAAGAAGTGGTACCCGGTCAACAAAGGACGCAACTCGATCGGCTATCGGGTCCAGGGCTCGTTCGTGAGTGGCTACAGTGGGGTTGTTGCACCGCCTTTCAATCGCTTTTACCTCGGCGGCGATACCGATATTCGCGGATTCGATATTCGCGCTATTTCGCCGATCGCTTTCCTGACGACGAACTTAAATATCGGACTGACAAACCCGGATGGCACTCCGGTTCCTGTGGATCCGAACAATCCGCGGCGCGGTAGCGTAACGATCCCAATTCCGGTCCAGACTCTGGTTTATCCCGGTGGCGACACCAGCATCGTTACAAACCTCGAATACCGTATCCCAATCGCAGGCCCTGTGACCTTCGCACCATTCCTCGATACCGGATGGGATATGGCGCTTCGGCAATCGGAACTGCGGCTGGCACAGCAAGAACTGGATCTGCTGAACACAACGCCATTCGGTTGTCCGGGAATCGATCCGATCACGTTCGGGTGCATCGGCTCGAAGACCTTCTCTTTCAATAAGGACGTCAAGCCGATTTCATCGACGAATTACCAGACGCGCATGTCCACCGGACTCGAGTTGCAGGTGATCCTGCCGATCGTAAACGCGCCGTTCCGGATCTACTACGCGTACAACCCCCTGCGGCTTGATACCATTGCGACCCCGAAGAATTACCTGACGCGCGACCTGTTCCCACCGGGCGCGGCGGGCGATTACACGTTCCAGCAGGCGGAGGCGCTCTACGGCTCGAGGTACAGACTTCGTGAGCCGCGGAAAACCTTCCGCTTCACGGTCGCAACTACGTTCTAGGAGCAGCTGCCGGTTCCCGGTCCCGAGTTGCGGGCAAAATTGCTTCCCCGGGGCCGGTGGCAGACTGCGGTCGATAAGGCAGGTTAAACGTGGGTTCTCGAGTCAGAGCAGCCCGAAAGTGGCATGTAAGATGCGCAACATAGGTTTGACCTTGGCGGGCGCAAAATCCTATAATCAAGCGGTTGAACCCTGAAATTTTTTGGCTTGGGCCGGCCCAAAAGGTGGTTCCCTCCGCCGCCCTGCAACGAAAGGTTTCTCGGATTTCCCGAACAGTTTCAAGGAGTCAAGCAACACAATGAAACGCAACTTTGCTCGTTTCCTCCCGGCGTTGGCGCTCGCCATGTTTGTGCCGGTTCTTGCCGCGCCCAGCATGGCGCAGGCTGTCCCCACGGCAACCGGCGGCACCAAGATCGCCGTAGTGAACATCCAGGGCGCGATTTTCGGCTGCAACGAGGGCCAGCGCGATCTGATGGCTCTGCAGAAGCAGTTCGAGCCGAAGAAAGTCGCGCTCGACAACCTTGGCAAGGAAGTTGACAACCTCAAGAAGCAGTACACAGCCCAGGGCGACAAACTGAACCAGGATGCGCGCGACAACCTGCTGAAGCAGATCGACAGCAAGCAGAAGCAGTACCAGCGCGACCTCGAAGATGCGCAGGGTGATTTCAACCAGCAGCAGCAGGAAATCATCAACCGCATCGGAAAGAAGATGCTGCAGGTTCTAGATAAGTACGCGAAGGAGAATGCCTTCGCCGTCGTTCTGGAAGCCGGAGACCAGCAAAGCAACGTCCTGTGGGCGACCGAAGCCGTGAATATCACCCCGGCACTGGTGCAGGAGTACAACGCCGCCTCCGGCGTACCCGCGCCGCCTAAGCCGGCAGGAACCACGGCGCCGGCTGCGACAAAGCCTGGCGCGGCCGCGAAGGCACCCGGCGGAATGGCTTCTTCCAGACCGAGTTCGAAACCGAAACAGTAGTTGAATTAAGTTGACGCTGAGGGCGCGACGACTGTCGCGCCCTTTTTGTTTCCACCCTTCTCATCATTGTCGTCCGACGGTCGTTCTAAAGTTCCCGGATTTTCTGATTTTTATTTTTTCCAAGCTCTCGAACTGATTTCTCGCTCCGGTGTCTGTTGGGGTAGAGGTGGGCGCGGTCGCCGGAACCTCTAAACATCCCGCAAATGCCGGGGTCCGCGCCTGAAGCCGGGTCAATTTGGAGAGGGAGTATGTTTGAGAGCCTGGCACTGGAAAATCCGCGCAGCACTGCGAGAAACTGGACCACTATCGCATCCTTCACGCTGCAAGCCGCCGGACTGGCATTGCTGGTCCTCGCACCAATTGGATACACGCAAGCCGTCGCGCCAAGATTCGCAGAACACCTCGTTACGCCTCTTGGAATGACGAACGTCGACACAGGACCCACGGCGGTTAACGAGAGGCATCCGAATGCGGCACCGGTGCCCTATCACGAAACGACCGCAATCTACGTCGGGGCCGGCCACAATTTGCACCCACATGCGAACGCTGGTCCGTCCACTCAACCGTTCGACCCGAACCTACCATACGTCCCCGGCGGCGGCCTGGTACAGCGTGGCGATGGATTTCCAAATTGGCTGCTTGACGGGGCGAGGCCCGTTGTCAACCCTGCTCCGCCGACCCTCACTCATGCGAAACCCTATCCGGTTTCGCACTTGGCGCTGGGAATGCTGATCAGGCAAGTGCAACCGGTTTATCCGGCAATGGCCAAGGCGACACGCACGCAAGGCAAAGTTCTTCTGGCGGCAGTCATTGACAGCAATGGAAGGATTACGCGGCTTCGAGTCTTGGCTGGTCACCCGCTGCTGATTCCGGCAGCCATCGATGCGGTTCGGCAGTGGCGATACCGCCCGTACATCCTGAATGGTCAACCAGTGGAGGTTGAAACGCAGATCACGGTAAATTTCACCTTGCAGCAAAACTGAACCTTGCCCTGGCTCTGTGCCTCGTCGATCAGATCCGCGATTTACGGCGAGGCACTTTTTTTGTGGGTGCCGCGAATCCATCTTCATGAATGTTCTTGACTGCCCCATGAATGCTGCACAGCTACTCCGGTTTGCCGATTGTCAGATTCGTGTTGGATTTGCGCGGTCTTGCGTTACTGAAGTCATCGGAGCGATCAGGTCACGGCAATCCGGCCTGTGGAAAAGTATGTGGAAGAAAAGCGTGGCTGTACCCTTGTCCGGGAAAATCATCGCAATTGCACCTCAACGAGGGCGATTTCGCGGTTCGCATGTGGTTGATAAATGAGGCGTTACTCACCCGAGAAATTCTGGCTTGACAGTTTGCGGGTTGATTGGCCGGAAAATACGGTCTAAGCAGTTTTGCACACATGTCACCTTAGGATGTGATCCATCCCACAAACAGGTGACGCTGAGAAGTGTGTCAATTTTCAGCAACTTACCGTGTAAGAAAGAAACACGAGGAGTTTCGTGGCCGGGTCTGCGCAGCGCCCCAACGTTACATTCTGGTTAATGTTAGCTGGTCTCACCGCTGACCTTGAGGACGGCCAGAAAAGCTTCCTGCGGGATGTCAACTTTACCGACACGTTTCATCCGGCGCTTGCCTTCCTTCTGCTTCTCGAGAAGTTTGCGCTTACGGGTGATGTCGCCGCCGTAGCACTTTGCGAGAACATTTTTGCGGAGGGCAGCCACCGTTTCCCGAGCGATGATTTTGGCGCCGATCGCCGCTTGGATGGGAACCTCAAACTGCTGGCGCGGAATGAGTTGGCGCATTTTCGTCACCAATGCGCGACCGCGTTCGTAAGCGTGATCCTTGTGCACGATCAACGACAGGGCGTCGACAGGGTCGCCGGCGACGAGGATATCCAGTTTGACCATGGGCGAATCCCACCAGCCGGAAAGGTGGTAATCCAGAGAGGCATAGCCGCGCGAGACGGTCTTCAGACGATCGTAGAAGTCGAGGACGATCTCGTTGAGGGGCAGCTCGTAAGTCAGCATCACTCGGTTGGAACTGACGTATTCGAAGTTCTTCTGTCGGCCACGCTTCTCCTCGACAAGTTTCAGGATGCTGCCGACGTATTCTTCCGCGGTGAGAATCGTGGCGGTGATGATCGGTTCTTCGATTTTTTCAACGAGCGTCGGGTCGGGCCACTTCGAGGGATTGTCGACTTCGACCACCTGGCCGTCAGTAAGCGTAATTCTGTAACGCACGCCTGGCGCCGTGACGATCAGGTCGATGTCGAACTCGCGCTCCAGGCGCTCCTGGATGATTTCCATGTGGAGCAGGCCAAGGAAGCCGCAGCGGAAACCGAAGCCGAGGGCTGCGGAACTCTCGGGTTCGAAGAAGAACGAGGAGTCGTTGAGACGCAGCTTTTCGAGGGCTTCGCGCAGGGCGGTGTGTTCGTGCGAGTCGACGGTGTACAAGCCGGCGAACACCATCGACTTGATGTCTTCGAATCCGGGCAGAGGATCTATCGCGGGATGTGCATCGTCGGTGATGGTGTCGCCGATCTTCGTATCAGCGACGTTCTTGATGGTTGCGAACAGGTATCCGACTTCGCCGGCTTCCAGGCGGTCCATCTCGACCTGCTTGGGGGTCATCACGCCAAGGGACTCGACGTCGAAGGTTTTGCCGTTCGACATGAACCGGATTTTCTGGCCCTTGTAAAGGACGCCATGGACGACGCGCGCGAGCACGCCGACGCCGCGATAGGGATCGAACCAGGAGTCGAAGATCAGGGCTTCGAGCGGCGCTTCCGGATTTCCTCTTGGCGGCGGGATCCGATGGACTACCGCCTCCAGCACTTCGGCGACGCCGAGACCGGTCTTGGCGCTGATTGGGAGCGCGTGGCTGGCATCAAGACCCACGGCGCCTTCGATCATCTCTTTGGTCCGCTCTACATCCGCGCTGGGAAGATCGACTTTATTGATCACCGGGATGATTTCGAGGCCGTGATTGATCGCCAGATAAGCATTGGCCAGCGTCTGCGCCTCGACGCCCTGGGTAGCATCGACCAGCAGAATGGTGCCTTCGCAGGAAGCCAGCGACCGGGAAACCTCATAGCTGAAATCGACGTGGCCGGGCGTGTCGAGCAGGTTCAACTGGTAGGTAACGCCGTCGTGCGCCTTGTACATCATGCGGACCGAGTGCGCCTTGATGGTGATACCTCGCTCGCGCTCCAACTCCATCGCGTCCAGCACCTGTTCCTGTCCTTGCATTTCGCGGGCCGAGAGTGCGCCAGTGGCCTCGAGCAGACGGTCGGAGAGCGTCGTCTTCCCATGGTCAATATGGGCAATGATCGCGAAGTTGCGGATGAAAGAGCGGTCCATCGTAAGTACAGGGAGCACCGCGCATGCGCAGCGCAGGAAACGGCTGCGCGCGGCATGTAGGGCTGTAAGGTTGATTGTAGCATCCGAAAAGCCCCCACCCTGTCGGGACGCGACAAGGGGTTAGGGCGCAAACCGCTTCAGAGAGCGATGAGCTCGATGCGGTTGCCGAAGACGTCCTCAATGTGGCATCGATCTATGCCGGGAATCTCGTGGTCTTCGCGGACTGGCACACCCGCTGCGCGAAGCTTGACGATGAGCCGTCGATAGTTGGTGCAAGTAAGTGCGGGGTGCGCCTTTTTCGCGGGCCGAAAGTTTTCTTCAATGCCGAGATGGACGTGAACATCGCCGCTTTTGAGCCATAGCCCTCCGCGCGCAGCGAGCCTGGGCGGTTTAGGCAGTTCTTCCATACCCAGCAGGGCGCAGTAGAACTGGCGGGCTTCGTCTTCGTGCCCCTTGGGCATGGCAAGTTGCACGTGGTCTAACTTCACGAACGGAACTGACATGAATCTATAGTAAGCGATAGGGTGGGTTGCGTGTGGGTGAGGGCTTAACAGACCCAACGTCTGCTGAAAGCGGCAGAGTGAGGCACGGAGCGGTAGATGTGGGGGACGGAGATTTGCTTCTAACCTCTCACATACACCCTTACGGTATAGCCATCCTCCTCCATGAACAGGGTGGTGTGCCAGCCGGCGGTTCGCGCGTGTTCTTCCTTCCCTCCGCCCCAGCAGGCGCTGACGATGACATCCGGGGATTCGGCGGGAACTTCCATACGCAGGCATTTTTCGCCTATGAGTTCCGCCTTGCACGTGCGACGACCGTGCGTCACGTGCGTTCGGCGCAATTGCAGAAGTTCCCGATACCAGTTGAGCATTTCTTTCTGGTGATCCGTCCACTCCCAATTCAGGCGAGAGCGCTCAAAGGTCTCGTCGTCCTCGGGGTCGGGCACTTCGGTCCAGTCGAAGTCGGCGAACTCCTTGCGGCGGCCTTCGCTTACCGCCTTCTGGAGCGTGGGATCCTCGTAATCTGTGAAGAACTGAAATGGCGCTTGCTCGTCGAACTCCTGCCCCATGAAGAGCAGCGGCGTGTGCGGGGCGAGCAGCAGAAGCGCGGCGGCCCACTTGCGCGCTCCGCGAGAGGTCAGAGCACTGAGGCGCTCGCCCCTGGCGCGATTGCCGACCTGATCATGGTTCTGGATGCAGATGATGTGCGCAGGTAACGGAACCCCGGCGGCACTGGTTCCACGAACGTCGTTCCAGAACCTGAACACCTCTCCTTGAAACGCGAACCCTTCGTTCAGTGCACGCAACAGCAGTTCAGGGCGGCCAGCGAAGTCCTGGTAATACCCTTTGTTTTCCTCTGTAAGGAGCGTATGTACGGCGTGATGGAAATCGTCGCTCCAGACGCCATCGCAGCCGTACTGGGTGATATAGCGGGCGTAGTTCTCATCCGTCTCCGGCATGACGGAGACAATGCGGCCGAGATCGCGGCCAAGTTCGTGAACACGCTCGGCGATTTCCGCGACGATGTGTTTGCCCGAATCGTCCTTAATAGTCTGGACGGCGTCGAGGCGCAGGCCATCGAGGTGATATTCGTCGATCCAGTAGAGCGCATTTCCAATCACGAAGCGCCGGACAGCGTGGGATCCATCGTCGTCGTAGTTGATGGCCTCGCCCCATGGTGTCTGGTGTTTCGCGGTGAAATATGGTCCGAACTGGCGAAGGTAGTTCCCCTCGTTGCCGAGGTGGTTGTAGACCACATCGAGGACGACGGCGAGGCCGTGGTGGTGGGCGGCATCGACAAAACGGCGCAAAGCCGCCGGGCCACCATAACTCGCCTGGACGGCATAGAGGCCGACCCCGTCGTATCCCCAATTGTGCTTGCCGGGAAAGGCGTTCACCGGCAGCAGTTCAATTGCGGTCACGCCGAGTTCTTTCAGGTAAGGCAGCTTTGCAATGGCGGAGTCGAGCGTGCCTTCCTCGGTGAAGGTGCCGATGTGAAGTTCGTAGAGAACGTATTCGTTGTAGTTGAGCCCGTGCCAGGCCTGATCCGTCCAGTGGAACTGCGTGGGATCGATGATTTCCGTCGGTCCGTGGACGCCGTCGGGAAGAAAGCGCGAGATCGGATCGGGCACTGGCGTGCCGCCATCAATAATGTAGAGGTACAGGTCGCCGGGATGGGCGTCGATCTCGAGGACGAAGGTGTCGGCGTCACGAACATCGCCCAGTTCGGGAATCCCATAATCCGATGACCCCAGCCGGCGCATGGGAAAATCGCGATACTCGGAAGCAGAGGCACGCTTCAGACGAATCACAACACGTTCTGCCGCCGGAGCCCAGACGCGGAACTCAGTCAGACCGTTTCGATACGTCGCGCCATTCAAAGCAACCATTGACACAGTTTTCACGCTTGCTAGGAGTCGAATTGGATATCGGAGAGATGCTTCATCTTAAACAGCAAAGTGAGCGGGGCATGCCCTGATCCGTTCAGCCCGTTTACAATCCTCTGATGATCATTCTGGCATCGTCGTCGCCGCGCCGCTCGGAGCTTCTGCGTAATGCGGGAATTCCCTTCCGCGTAAAACCCGCACACGTACCCGAGTCGCCTGCCCCCGGCGAGGTGCCGCTTTTGTACACGAAGCGACTGGCCCGCGACAAGGCCGTTGCTATCCAAAAGCAGTTCCCGGGGTGTTTTGTGCTGGGCGCCGACACGATCGTGATCACGGACGAGCACCTGCTGGAAAAACCCTCTGACCAGGACGACGCGATTCGCATGCTGCGCTTGTTGAGCGACCGCACGCACACGGTGACGACGGGAGTGTGCCTGGTAACGCCTGATGGCAAGGAGGACGTGCGTAGCGAAACGACGCAGGTGACATTTGGGCCGATGACGGATACTGAGATTCGCAGCTATGCAGCCAGCGGAGAACCCCTGGACAGGGCCGGAGCGTACGCGATCCAGGGGCTGGCGTCACGGTACGTACGGCGCATCCAAGGGTGCTATTTCAATGTTGTGGGATTGCCGGTGCCTCTGGTGTACCGCATGTTGAAAGAGCACGCCGCTATTTGATGGTCGCAATGGCGCGCTTGAGCCGGATGCAAAAACGCGCTCCAGACGCGGAGCGCGTACTCACAGCTGTTCAACTCTACTTTTTGTCTGCGGGGGTCTCGCCGTCTTTCACCGCGGACTTGAAATTGCGAATTCCTTCGCCCAATCCCTTGCCCAGCTCGGAGAGCCTGCCGGGGCCAAAAATCAACAGCGCGATGGCGAGGATAATCAGGATCTCGGGGAGACCCAGTTTGCCAATCATGGAAACCTCCAATTCAAACGCCCGCCGAATCGCAGCCGGGACGAACATGCGTCGCATCCGCCAGCGGCACGGGCCGCCGTACGGGTCCTTGGGGCGATAGCTATAGTCTAGGCCAGAGGCAATCGGTAGTAAAGTTCAGGACACAGATATCGGGCGAGGCGTGCCGCCCAGAGTACCCCGTTCGGAATAATCGTGAATCCGGCCGAGCACCGCTGTTTGTTGCTTTGCGTGAGCCTGACTTCGCAGCATAATATGCACAACCATGCTACGAATGCTCGTCAATTGGCTTCTGAGCGCCATCCTGCTCCTGGTCGTCTCACGAGTGGTGCCGGGGTTTGTTGTCGCCACGTTCGGCGCGGCCTTGATCGCCGCCGTGGTGATTGGCTTTGTCAACGCGACACTCGGACTTGTGTTGAAGGTACTCACGTTTCCGCTCACGATTTTCACCCTGGGAATCTTCCTGCTGGTGGTCAACGCGCTGATGCTGTTGCTCTCGGCGAAGTTCGTTCCGGGTTTCACGATACGCGGGTTCGCGCCTGCGTTCTGGGCGGCGGTGCTGCTGGCGGTACTGCACCTGCTGCTGCGCTGGATCATGCCGAAGAAACGGGAAGACTAGAGTGGTCGCGAACTCCACTCTCTCAGTGCCCCGGCGGTTTCCGTGATGTCGCCTTCCTGGAATATTCGGATTCCCGCGATTCCGGCGGCCCCAACACGCATGCATTCTGCCGCATTCTCGATTGTTATTCCGCCGAGAGCCAGAACTGGGATCGTGGAACGCTGATCGCCAGCTTCAACCCGCCTATCGAGCGGCTCCCCAACGCGGGTGGCCTGACGGAGAGCAGCCAATCCAAGCGGCGGTACGGTCGTGCGAGCCTTCTCGAAAATTGGGGCCAGAACGACAAAATCGGCGCCATGGGATTCGGCGAGACGAACATCGGCTGGAGAATGGCAGGAAACCGCAACTTTCCAAGGAACTGGAGTAGATGGACGGGTCTGAGCCACCGATGCCGCCCAGATTGAACGGGCATCCGCCGCTGATATATCCGTGGACGTGAGGTGTACACCGTCAGCGCCAACGGCAAGGGCGACGTCAACGCGAGAGTTGATCAGAAGACGCGTGTTCGCACCGTGATCGCGCACGCCCTGCAGCGCCTGGCGGGCGAGAGATTCCAACTCCCTCGCCGACAGGTCCTTCTCGCGCAACTGAATGTAATCTACGCCGGCCTTTGCGGCTGCGGTAATTCGGCTAAGAAGCGCATGAAGCTGCTCGGTGTGGATGCCGGGGAACTGCTTTCGGTCCGTGATGTAGTACAGGATCATGCAAAGTTGGTGAATACACCCGATTGTACGTTTCGGGCCTCCTGACGCCAATGTCTGCGATTGGAGCTAAAATATAAGGGGTTCCATGAGTGCTGGAGGCGTGCGCTACGCGCATGCAGCGCCATGCTCTTCGTAAGGAATCGTCGATTGAACTCTCTGCTGAACGGCAGCCTGTGGGCTGCCGTTTGTAGTTGAACCATCCACGTTGCGGGAGGTGGGCTATGCTTCAGTCACAACTTGAAAGCGCTCGCTGCAATACGAAAGGCAAGCCGCCATCCAAAGGTGTGCGCATAAGGGATTACGCACTGGTCGATGCCGTCGGTAATCCCATCGAATTATCGAGTTTTCGCGGAAGACAAAACCTGGTACTGGTATTCGCCGGCGCCCGCGAAACCGGGGAAGCCGCTGTAAACCGGCTTTCCTCCTTCGAGCAGGAGTTTGCCGGCGCGGACGCGATGGTCATCGTAATCGTCGCCGACGAGCCCGCATGGGTGACCGGACTGCCTCATGTGCTGGCAGCGACAGACGTTGCCGCTATTGCTCACAAAGAAATCGGTGGACCTGATGCTGCCGTCAAGTTCGTTCAGGGATGCTACATCACAGATCGATTCGGCGAAGTCTACGCCGCGCTGCATGAAATTCCGCCGGTAACCGAAATGCTTCGCTGGCTGGATTACATCAACAACGAATGCCCTGAGTGTGAGCCGTCGGAATGGCCTCCGATGGAATGAGAAAAGGGCGGCTGAGAGATCCGGCCGCCCTTTTGAAGAATGGCTTGCTTATTTCTCCGGGCCGGCCAGAGGATTGTCAGGCAATGTCCAGCCGGGTTTGGCATTGGCAGCCGCGTTCTGTTCATCCAGCCATTTCTTGAGCGGCGCGAAGTAATCCATCATCGCGCTACCATCCATTCGGTCTTCGCCGGTGAGTGTTTTCAGAGCCACGGGCCAGGGCTGGCTTTGGCCCATTTCCAGCATTTTCGCGAACTTCTCGCCAGCGGCCTTGTTGCCGTAGAATGAGCATCGGTACAGCGGCCCGGTGTAACCGGCCTCGCGGCACATGGAACGGTAGAACTGGAATTGCAGTACGGCGGCAAGGAAATAGCGGGTGTAAGGCACGTTCGCCGGGACGTGATATTTAGCGCCGGGGTCGAAATCGTTCTCGGTGCGCGCGACCGGCGGGGCTATGCCCTGGTACTTCTCGCGTAGCTGCCACCAGGCCTTGTTGTAGTCGGCCGGCGATATCTCGCCGCTGAAGACCCTCCAGCGCCACTGGTCGATCAGCAGCCCAAAGGGCAGGAAGGAGACCTTGTCGAGAGCCCGCTGCATCAGCAGCGCAGTATCGTCGGTCTCTGGAATCGTCTCCAGCAGCCCAACCTGCTTCAGGTATTCCGGTGTAATCGACAGCGCGACGGTATCGCCGATGGCCTCGTGGAAACCGTCATTCGCGCCGTTCTGGAACAGGTACGGCTGCTTGTTGTAGGCGCGCTGGTAGAAGTTGTGCCCGAGTTCGTGATGCACGGTGACGAAGTCTTCATCGCGAACCTGGATGCACATCTTCAACCGGAGATCGTCTTTGAAATCGATGCTCCATGCGCTGGCGTGGCAGACGACTTCGCGGTCACGCGGCTTAATGAAGAGCGAGCGCTCCCAGAAGCTTTGCGGCAGCGGCGCAAAGCCGAGCGACTTGAAAAAGTTCTCGCCGTAATGAACCATCCCAAGTTCGTCAATCTTCTTCTCTTTCAGGATCTCGGTGAGGTCGTAGCCCTTGGCGGTGGTCGGTGGAGCGAGCAGCGGGTAGATGTTGTTCCACTGCTGCGCCCAGGGATTGCCGAGCAGGTCGGCGCGGATCAGACCGTCTTTTGTGACCGCGCCAGGTCCGTATTTCTTGATCAGTTGCGTGCGGGCGTAGGCGTGCAGTGAATCATACAGTGGCCGGACCTGGTTCCAGATGCGCTCCACTTCGGCGGAGAACTGATCCGGGGTCATGTCGTAACCGGCGCGCCACATGGCGCCCATGTCCTTGTACCCCATTTCCCGCGCGCCCGCGTTCTGCAATTCGATAAAGCGCTGATAGCGCTGGCGCATGGTTTTGCCGGTGGAGTCCTTTGACCCGCCGACTTCGCTCCATGCGGTCCACACATCTTTCAGTTCTTCGGGATCGCGGCTGTTCGTGAAGATTTTCTCGACCTCGCCGATGTCGAGACACTTGCCCGCGTCCTTTCCATACTTCAGGCAGGCTTTCCCTTTTCCGTAAGAACCCTCGAGTCCGCTGGCCAGGGTCGCGTATTCCTCGCGATCCTCAGGATTGCTCAGGGAGAACAGCTGCAATTTCAGGAGAAGGAATTTGCGTGCCAGTTCGGGCGGCATCTTCAGGCCGTCGTACTTTTTGACCTCGGGCGCGATCCTGGTCATGGCTTCGATCATGCGCTCGTTTTCCGCGGCGGCAATTGCTTCCGTGTCGTCGGTGATGAAGTTGGCCTGCACCCACGCGGCGCGACCGGCCTTGATGTTCAGGCCCATCAAGAGCGCTTCGGTCTGATTCATGAATTTTTCGGCGTCCGCCACGGTCGGCTTGGCCGAGGAACTGTGCTTGGGTGTTGTTTGCGACATCATGGGTACCCCAGCCGCAAGGATGAGAAGAATTGCGATATAGATGACTTGTTTCCGCATGAAACCTCCGTCGGCGAGAGTGTACCCGTCGCCGCGAGGTTCGCCAAGAATTCGTGTAAGCAAACGGGCGGGGATAATTTCGAATCAAAACTCCTTATGTCGCTCGGGACACAGGTTGTTTGGCTGTTCCTACTTGCGCTGCCGATCGCCTCGGCGTCGTGGACGGTTACGCATGAGGAAATCTTTCGTGAGCCGCGGGACTGGCTCCATCGTGAAAGCCGCAGCGCACGAAGCGTGCTTCGCCGTAAGTTCTTCTACGTCTGGACGTGCGAATACTGTTTCAGTCACTACGTGACTGCGGT
Source organism: Terriglobia bacterium (assembly GCA_032252755.1). NCBI lineage: Bacteria > Pseudomonadati > Acidobacteriota > Terriglobia > Terriglobia bacterium. Next base: position 12,960 of record JAVUPY010000051.1, on the reverse strand, counting down.
GTTTCTCATCATCACGCGGTACAAACTGCTGTTCGATGACTGGCGCGGGTACCTGCTCGCGTTTTTCGCGCTCCCCTATATTTCGAACGTCTACATGGGGCTATACGCGCAAACGAAACTGGAGGCGAAAAAGGACCGCATGCAAGCGAAAGTGGTACAGCACGAGGCAGAGATCAAGGAAATGGAAAAGGAGGAGCGGAAGCAAAAACATGACGAAACTCGGCCGGCAGCTTAGTTGCGACCGGCCGAATGCTGTCAACTAGCGCTGATGATCCAATCCGTTATTTAGTCCACGCGTTTTCGCGATCTCCGGCACCTTGCGGGCAGACGGCGGCGGAGCGTTGAGGTGGTAACGGGTCAGATGGTCCTTCAGGATTTCAAAACCCTGCTCGGGTGTATCGACATAGTGGAAGAGGTGGACATCATCCGGCGAAATGGCACCCGCGTCCGCGAGCGCTTCCAGATTCAAGACCTTCTTCCAATACGAAGCCCCATAGATCAGAACCGCGATTTTTTTCGCGAGCTTTTCCGTCTGCGCGAGAGTCAGGATTTCGAACAATTCGTCTAGCGTCCCGAATCCGCCGGGGAAAACGACCAGTGCCTTGGCGAGATAGGCGAACCAGAGCTTGCGCATGAAGAAGTAGTGGAACTCGAAATTCAGCTCGGGCGAGATGTAGGGGTTCGGCACCTGCTCAAATGGAAGGCTGATGTTCAGTCCAATCGTCTTTCCGCCGGCTTCACGCGCGCCGAGATTCGCGGCCTCCATGATGCCCGGTCCGCCGCCGGTGGTGACGACGAAGCGCTGGCGCTTCGACTTCAGATGCAACGACCACTCGGTCAACATGTGGGCAAGACGGCGAGCATCTTCATAGTATCGGGCCATGTCGACGGCCACTTCCGCGCGTTTGAGCTTCTCCTGCTCGTCGGAGGGGGCGAGCCTCGAACTGCCCGGCTTCTGCAACACTTTCAAGCCTTCGCTTGCAGCGGAGCTGCTCTTGAAGCGCGCCGACCCGAAGAACACGACCGTGTCCTGAATGCGCTCATGGCGAAAGCGCGCCAGCGGTTCCATGTATTCGGAAAGAATGCGCAAGGCGCGCCCGTCGGGACCGTTGAGAAAAGTTTTGTTTTCATACGCCAGCGGCGAACGAACTTTGGTGAATTCAGATGGGTTTGGAATGTCAGACATTAGTTTTCGCTCAATTCCATTGAGAACTTTCCGACTGCAAGATACCGGAGCGATTCGATGCTTCAAAGCTTGGAAGCGTTAGCGGCTATTTTCTTTCGCGGTAACGCACTGCTTCCCACACGCCAATCCATATATCGACCAAGCCGACGCCGGTCACCAGTCCGCGAACGAAATTCATCTGCAGAATTCCGTTCAGGCGTGGGAAGTCCATGACGAGGCTGTTGTTGATCCATAGGCGCGTCCAGGGAAGCACTGCCAGCAGCATTCCCAGTTCAATATAGAAGACGACGCGAATCACGAGACCAAGGCGATCAAGCCAGATGGCAACGGAACTGGGCGGCTTGGGCGCATCCTGGGTTACGAGCTGCGGTCCGGAACCGCCGGACGGGATAGGTTGATTCAGAGTCGAACTCCCCTGTGAATATCCGTTCGAAACAACTGGGTCCCCCGGAGTCTCGGGAGCCAACGGGTTCGGGCTTTCGGTCGAACGTCGCTGGTCGTCCGGAGGCCAGGTTGGTACCATACAACGATTCTACGACTTCAAGTGTTTGATGCGCTCGGCTACGTCACGATAATCAATGTTTGCAGAATAGACTTCCATGAAATTCCGAAGCGCCTCCGGCTTCATTCCCGCGACCTCGTACGCGCACGCCAACTCGTAGTGAATGGCGGTACGGGTTTCGTCATTGTCCGCCTCGCCCAAGGCTTTCTGATACCACTTGAACGATGCCTCGGGAACGCCCTTCTCTACGAAGCAATTGGCGAGCCAGGTGAACGCCTGCATTTTCTGGCTGAAGGACTGGCCGTGGTCGATGGACTGGCACACTTTCTGTAACTCGCCAATCGCTTCATCCAGCAATCCCATCTCCTTGAATGCCACGCCCAAGTTGTAGTGCGTTTCTGGATCCTCTGTCTGGCCAGAGCCTTCTTCCATGTCTTCCTTGAATTCCTGGAAAAGGTCATGGAGAAGCGAGGTTCCCTCATCACTGAAGGATTCGGCGGGGGCTGTGGCCACAGCGGGCGCTGTCGCAAGAGCTGGAGCGGCGGCGACAGCCGCAATCGAAGGCTGCGAGACCGGCGCCTCGTGAGCTATTTCCCGTGGGTGCGAGATACTGGGTGTGGGCGAATATGCAGCGATGGCGGGTTCCGCGACTGTCGGTGCTGGCGGAGCGCCGGCTGGGACGACTGGTAACGGCGGGGGTGTTCGTCCGCCGGCTCCCAGCGTGAAATCGTCACCCAGCGACGCTTCCAAGTCGCTTACAAAGTCATCCAGAACATCGTGCTCGGGAACTGGTTCGGCCTCAACTGCAGCGATCGGTTCTTCAAGCGTGGTCTCCGGGCCCAGCGGATTCTCCGCCGGCAGGAGCTCTTCTTCGTATTCTTCCTCGGACTCTTCCGGATGCGCGACCTGCTCCGTCACTGGTTCGGACTCCGGTACAGCAGGTAGCGGTTCGTCGACAGGGATGAGTTCGGTAACGCGTGCTTCGTCGGAGAGTGCGACTTCGTCAAGCCTGGATTCAGCAAAGGCCTGCTGCTCTGGTTCGGCGTTTTGTGGTTCGGCGACGGCTTCCGTGACCGGCGGCTCAGGTTCAGGCACATGGCGCGCTTCAACTGCCGGCTCCGGCCGCATGGTCGACTCTGCGACCATGGCCGCAAGAATCTGGCGCTGGAACTGCTCGACTTGGGGAAGGTCGGGAGCAATCGACGCAAGCCGATCGACGGCAGCGGCGGCTTCGCTCCACATCTCCTGCGCAATGTAAAACCGAACCTCTTCGATAGTGTCGGGGATGGTCGTGTCGGGAGCGGGTGCCACGGCTTCGACCACTGGTTCAGGAGTAGATTCTGGCTCGACCGCTGGCTCCGGCTGCGCTTCGGCAATGACTTCGGGTTCAGGCTCGACGGCCTTGGCAGGAGTTTCTAGATCCTGACTCTGAGGCCGTGCTTCCGGTGCCTCAACCTCCATCATGCTCTCCCACTCGTCGGAGAGGTCGATCTCATGGGCATGAGCGGCAGGTTCAGACTCCATCGCGGTCGGCGATAACTCGTGTGCCGCCGGAGTCGCGGGCGGCTCTTCCACCGCAGGCGCCTCCTGGAAATAGAACTCTTCGACCTTGCCGGTAGTGGCTTCCGGTTCGATGGAGAAAGCAGGTTGCGGTTTGGCCTCTGGTGCCGGGCTAATCTGCTCCGGGGTGAATGAGTCGACAACCGGCATCGGCGTTCCACCAGCATGTGCGTACTTCGCCGCCATGTCGCCGTACTTTACGGCCTCTTCATGGAAACCCGCGCCGGAGAACACCTTCTGTAACACCGCACAGCGCTGTGCCGCTTCCCCGTTGCGGCCCAGCCGGGCATAGAGCGCCGCCAATCGCTGGTTCAGGCGCACGTCCTGGGGGGCCTGGGGCAACATGGCCTCAAGCGGAGCGATGGCTTTGCTCGGAACGTTGTAAGACTCGAAGAGATCAGACTCGGTGAGGGCCGCCTGGATGGCGTTGGCGATGAGATCCGAGTAGTGCTGCTCGACCAGCACTTCCTGTGTTTCCAACTCCTCGACCATCAACGCCTGCGAGCCTTCCTCCTGCGAGAGTTCGCGAACGGTGGAGTCTTCGCCCAGCCTGGCCTGGATCTGCTTGAAGTTCTGGTGATGAAGGGGATTCTCCGGTTCGATCTCGGAAAGCTGTTTGTAGAGATCGCGCGCGCGAGTGAGGTCTCCCTGCTGGACACACGCATGTGCCAGCAATTCCATGATCTCGGCGGAGTGGCTGTTATCTCCCGCTTTCAGGAAGAGCTTATTGAGATCCTCCAGCGCCTTGGGGTCATCCTTGACCTTGGAGATGTAGGCATCGAGCGCCTGAACCGTTGCGGGACCATTGGCGGCAATTAACTGATCGGCGAATTCCTGGTAAACGCCAATTGCCTCCTTCAGCTTTCCAGTGGCGAGCAGCGTGTCGGCATAAAGTTTCATGCCGCTGATGTCCTGGTGAACGCTCAGCAGTTTTTTGGCGGTTGGGGCGACCTCGTCCACCTTGCCGAGTTGAACGTAGGCCTGCAGCAGCGATTTCAAGGCGTCGGGGCGAGAGTCAAGATCCGGAATTTTCTCGAACGCTTGCGCTGCTTGTGCGGGTTCTCCGCGATCGAGCGCGAGTTGCGCCTTCAATTGCAGGGCGCGGACGTTCGCGGGCTCGATATTCAGAACTTTGTTCAGCGATTCGGACGCGCCATCCTTTGTGCCGCGCTGGTAAAGGCTTTCAGCGGCCCGCAGGAAGATGTTCTTGGCGTCGTCCTTCTGACCGATCTTCATGTAGAGATCGGCGAGCTTCGATTGCAGCGACGCGTTCTCCGGGTCCAGTTCCAGCATCTTCTGGAAAATCCGGGCGGCATCGTGGTGATTGTTGGCGCGGATGTAACCGTCCGCCACAATCATCAGTTGCTGTCGCGCGTCGTTGTAGAGGCCCTGCTGGGTGTAAAGGTCGGCCAGTTTCTGAATTGACTCGGTGGCGGTCGGATTCAGCTTGGTGAGCTTCTTGTACATGGCGATGGCTTTTACCGTGAAGCCTTCGCTCGCGTAATGATCGCCAACCTTGCGGAAGTAATTGACGGCGGCATCCACCTGACCGAGGCGAGCGTAAAGGTCGCCTATCGTGTTCAGTATGGTGACGTCCTTGGGGTCTTCCTTGGAAATCTTCTCGTATTCCGAGATGGCGTTCTGCAGTTTGCCCTGCTGCACGTAGCGCTCGGCAGAAGCCAGAACTTTCGTCTTGTTGAAGCCGAAGCCCAACATAAGCTAGACCTGCATTCCCGGGGGATCCTTCTTGTCCCTTTTGCGTTGAAAAGCGCCCGGATATCCTCAATCGCAGGACGATGCCGAGCGGCTCATTACTGCGCGTTACAGTATCACAGAAGTAACGGCTGCCGTGAGAGTTACGGACGGTTCAGGGGTCCCGTAACCCCATTACAAACGGGTGTGAACCTTGGTTTGACACCGCTTGTGCATTCGCTTAGGTTCGTTAGGTTGAACCTTCCGAAACTACAGCGCAATTGCCTTCCCGGGTACCGGGGAGCAGCTGGCCTCCTGGCCCTGACCGCCGCCACGGTTGCCATCAGTGGCTATCATGTTGGCGTAGAAGACCAGGCTATTTACCTTCCGGGCATTCTGAGGACACTAAACCCAGCCCTTTTTCCAAACGACGCGGCGCTCTTCGAGACGCAGACGAAGCACACGCTGATCACCCAGATCGTCGCAGACTTCACCCGACTTACTCATCTGTCGGTCGAGTGGGGTCTGCTGTTTTTCCATCTTCTGGCAATTTTTCTGCTCCTGCTGGCGGTGTGGCGGGTGGCCGACCGGTGTTTTGCGAAGACATACGCGGTCTGGGCCGGCCTTGCCATGCTCACGGGATTGATGCTGATCCCGATTGCGGGCACGGCACAGTTCATCGTCGACCAGTACATGCATCCGCGGGCGCTGGCGACGGCGCTGATCCTGCTTCCCCTCGCCGACTTCCTCCCCGGGGAGAATCGGCGGCGAGGTTGGTTCGTGTACCTGTTCACCGGAATCTGCTTTGTCGTCGCCTTCGCATTGCAGATGCAGATGGCGGCCTTTGGGCTCGGCCTGCTAGTGTTCCTTGCCATTCCGTGGGAGCGGTGGATCAAGGTTCTGAAGGTGCATCCGGCGGCGCTTCTACTGATTCCTCTTCCTTCATTCGTTCGGCAGTTCTTTGAACCGGGCTCGCCCGCATGGATGGAAGCGGCGAGAACCCGCTCGCAGCACTACCTCTTGCGCTGGGAATGGTACGAGTGGCTGGGAATCATCGCGCCGATGTTCCTGTTCTGGTGGTGGGCCCATCTGGCTGAGAAGCGCGGAGAAAACGTTCTGGCATGGTTCTGCCGCCGGTTGGCGCTCTACGGAACTCTTGTCCTGGTCCTTGGCGGCGCGCTTGTTATTCCGCCCGCTTTTGAACGCCTCACACCGTTCCAACCGATGCGGATGTTCACTTTCATCTACATCTACATGCTTGTGGTCGGTGGCGGCTTGCTCGGCGAGTTCTTCCTTCGGAGAACGGCTTGGCGTTGGCTGGTGGTGTTCGTGCCAATAGCAATTGGCATGTATTTCGGCAACTGGGCGCAGTTTCCGGCGTCACCGCACATCGAGTGGCCCGGGCAGACGCCCAAGAATGATTGGGTGCAAGCTTTCCTCTGGATTCGAAATAACACGCCGACCGACGCTTACTTCGTGCTGAATCCGCACTACTGCCGCGATAAGGGTGAAGACACACGAGGCTTTCGTGCATGGGCATTGCGAAGCAGTTTGGCCGATTGGGAAAAGGACGGCGCCGTTGCGTCGCTCGTGCCGGCAATCGCACCCCGGTGGCAGACGGAAGTTCACGCGCGCGACAACTGGAGGCAATTCCAGAGCAGTGACTTTGCCCGGTTAAAACAGGAGTTCGGAGTAAACTGGGCTGTCATCGAAAAACCATCCACCGGCGGGCGCGCCGGTCCGCCTCCCGAGATCCTCGATTGTCCCTACCAAAATTCATCTTTGTACGTCTGTAAGATAAGATAGAGAGTTGTTAAGTCCTCGAGGCCTCGCGACAAAGCCCCGCCTGGTGGAACTTTCTCTTTCGCTCGGACGTATACGAGTCTGAGGTACTATGCGCGGCCCCAGCTTTCGCGAACCGACCCTGATCGCCCTGGAGACCCTGCGAACGCACAAGCTTCGCTCGTTTCTCATGCTGCTGGGCATCATTCTCTCGGTTTCCACGCTCATCCTCGTGGTCTCGCTCATTCACGGCACCAACGTCTACATCGCGGATCGTGTCGCCAACATGGGCTCCGACGTTTTCATAGTTAATCGTTTCGGCATCATTCATGACCAGGAGTCCTACGTTAAGGCCATGCGGCGCAACCGCCAGTTCACGTGGGACGACTACATTGCGCTTCGCGATGGTATGAAACTGGCAAAGAACGTGGGGCTGGAGTGTCGTTCCAGCGGCCCAATTCGTTACGAGGGAAACACCGCCGAGGACGTCAGCATTCGCGGAGTCACTGCCAACATCGGCGAGATGGACGTCGAGGCACCCGCGTCCGGCCGTTACATCTCCGACACTGACAACGAGCACCGCAGCAGCACCGTGATGATCGGCGCCGACGTTGCGAAGAAACTCTTCCCGAACGTCGATCCGATCGGCCACGAAGTCTTTGTCGATGGCGAATCGTTCACCGTCGTCGGCGTGGCGAAGGCCATCGGCTCGGTCATGGGTCAACCACAGGACAACTTCGTCTACATCCCCGTGCAGACGTGGTTCAAGATGTACGGGATGCATACAAATCGCTTCAGCATCAACATCCAGGCACTCGGGCCGGAATGGATGGAACAGGCAAAGGATGAGGCCCGAGCGATCATGCGCGCCCGACGACATCTGACACCCGACCAGCCGGACAACTTCGGCATCTTTGGCTCCGACACGATCATGCAGCTCTGGAACAACATGACCGGGACTCTTGCCGGAGCGATGGTGGGCATTGTTTCCATCTTCCTGGTCATCGGCGGGATCGTGATTATGAACGTGATGCTGGCGACCGTAACCGAGCGTACCCGCGAGATCGGTATCCGCAAAAGTCTGGGTGCGCGCCGGGGAGACATTCTGCGCCAATTCCTGGTGGAAACCGCGGTAATGACCACGATGGGCGGCGGCATAGGTGTTCTCGTCGCTTGGCTGCTCGCTATTCTGATTGAACACACGACGCCAGTTCCGATGGCGGTTCCAATCCCCGCCGTCGTAACCGCGATTGGAATCTCGAGTGCCGTGGGCTTGTTCTTCGGCGTTTATCCCGCCCGAAGGGCGTCCAAACTCGACCCCATTGAGGCGCTGCGCTTCGAGACGTAGGTAGGTTCGGTATGAATTCGATTCGACGGCACTTCAAACTCGGTGAAAACGCTCGCATGGCGCTGACCACGCTCCGCGAGCACAAGATGCGGTCGTTCCTGACCGTGCTGGGAGTTGTGATCGCCGTCATCGTCCTTATCCTGGTCTTCTCCGTCATGTATGGCGTCGATAAGGATATGCGTTCGTTCCTGGACGACTACGGAACCGAGACAATCTTCATTTCGAAGTTCGAGCCTGGCATTCATATCGGCCGCCTCACGCCCGAAGAGCGCATGCGCAAGCCGCTCACTCTCGATGATGCCGAAGCGATCAAGGCGGAGTGTCCGGACGTGAAGGATGCGGTAGCGGAAGTGGTGCCGTGGAGCTTCGTTCCGGGACCACCGACATTCATTCCCACCGCGAAGTACGAGGGCAAAGAGGTTTACAACATTCAGTTCTCCGGCGCCACTCCAGATTATGAAGAGGTCTATAACACACACATGGCGTATGGCCGGTTCTTTACCGACGCTGAGAATATGCACCGGTCCGAGGTAGCCCTGATCGGCTGGGACATCGCCGAAACCTTCTTTCCTGCTGGCGATGCCGTCGGACACGACATCCAGGTTGGTGGGATGACGTTCCGCATCATTGGCGTCCAGGCAAAGAGAAAAGGAATCTTCCTGCGCGACGACAGCGCCGATCGCACCGTGCTGATTCCCTACAACACCTACCGCAAGCACCGTCCGCAGGACAAAGAGAACTTTCTTGGAGCGCAAGCATACCCGGGACGAAAGGCGCAGGCTGAGGACGAGATTCGCGGATTGCTGCGACGCCGGCGCGGCGATGGCTACCACAAACCGGATAGCTTCGGTATCAGTAGCGCCGAGGAAATCGCAGAACAGTTCCGCAGCATCATGAGCACGATAGCCCTGGCGACGATCGTGGTCGCGTCGATTGGATTGCTGGTGGGCGGCGTCGGAGTTATGAACATCATGCTGATGTCTGTCACAGAGCGCACCCATGAGATTGGCGTTCGGAAAGCGATCGGGGCCAAACGCAGCGACGTCATCCGCCAGTTCCTGATAGAAGCGGTTGTGCTCACAGGATTGGGAGGAGTCTCAGGAGTTTTGATTGCACTCCTCCTCATCATGATCGCTCACGTCGCCCTACCCTCGGTTCCCTCCGCTGTGCCGACATGGGCTATCGGACTTGCCGTCGTCGCGGCCATGAGCGTGGGCCTGTTCTTCGGCATTTACCCGGCGGTCAAAGCCGCTCGTCTCGATCCCGTCGAAGCACTGCGTTACGAGTGACTGTCCCAAGTTGACTTAGGCTCAGCGGTCGCGCGCGCAGACTACTGAGGCGAAGGCCCACACCTTCGTGCGGCCCAGGTTCAGCAAACACTCCGACCGCTGGTGGCATCGGTTAGAAGATGCACTCCCCTAGAACCATGCCCTCGATCTTCATTATTTTGCTTGCCTCGTTTGCGATGGGATGTGGTGGTTCCAGCAACGCCTCTGGAACTATAGACACTTCGAGCGGCACGGTTCCGCAGTTCAGCCATGTGGTGGTCGTAGTCGAGGAAAATGCCGGCTACTCGGATGTGATCGGCAGCGCCGCCATGCCCTATCTCAACGGCCTGGCCAATCAGTACGGACTCTCGACGAGCTATTACGCGAACGCTCATCCTTCGATCGGCAACTATTTCATGATGACGACCGGGACGATCGTCACGAACGACGATACATTCACGGGCACCGTCTCTGCGGACAACCTGGTGCGCCAGTTTCAGAAGGACGGGAAGACATGGAAATCCTATGCGGAGAACCTGCCATCCACCGGCTACCTGGGAGGGGACGCGTATCCATACCTGAAGAGGCACGTGCCGTTTTCGTATTTCAGTGATGTCGCGAATTCATCGGCCCTGGCGCAGAACATTGTGCCGTTCTCCAACTTCGCTTCCGACGTCAGTTCCGGGAATCTTCCAAACTTCTCTTTCGTCACTCCGAACGCCGAAGACGACGCGCATGATTGTCCCGGCGGCGGTTCGTCGTGCACGCCCGCAAGCCGCCTCACAACCGCTGACAACTGGCTGAAAGCGAACATCGGGCCACTGATTTCCAGCCCTGCGTTCGCGGACACCTTGCTCGTGATCACTTTCGACGAAGCACAGACTTCTGACACCACACACGGTGGTGGACACGTCGCGGCGATCCTGATCAGTCCCAAAGTGAAGATGGGTTACCAAGGCAGCGGTCTGTATCAGCACCAGAACTTGGAGAGCTTGATTGGAGCAGCACTGCGACTGTCAGCAGTTCCCGGCGCGGGGAGTTCCGCGGGGAACATGGGAGAGTTCTTCCAGTAAGTCTTACTCCTCTGCTTCTGGCAACGCACCCTTTCGCGGGCGCTGGTTCGATCGGAGCACCATCTTGCGCAGCCGCAGGCTCTTCGGCGTGATCTCGACCAGTTCGTCATCGGCAATGAATTCGATTGCCTGTTCGAGATTAAGCTGCCGGTGCGGCACCAGCCGTATAGCTTCATCAGCCGTCGACGAGCGCATGTTGGTGAGCTTCTTCTCGCGAACGATGTTCACGTCGAGGTCGCGGTCGCGAGAGTTCTCCCCGATGATCATGCCCTCGTAAACCTCGACACCCGGACCGACGAACATCTCGCCGCGTTCCTGAAGCCCATAGAGCGCATACGCGGTCGTCGAGCCCGGCCGATCCGCGACCAGCACACCTGTCGGACGATGCGGGATCTCGCCGAGCCATTCGGTGTAGCCGTCGAAAAGTGAATTCATCACGATAGTTCCGCGCGTGTCGGTCAGCAACTCGCTGCGAAGGCCGATCAGGCCGCGGCTCGGTACGCGGAACTCGAGACGCACACGGCCGTAGCCGTGATTGTGCATCTTGTCCATCTGCCCCTTGCGGGCACCGAGTTTCTCAATCACGACGCCGATGAACTCTTCCGGGATGTCGATGGTAAGCCGCTCAACAGGCTCCATCAGTTTGCCGTCAATCTGCTTGGTGACGATTTCCGGTTTTGCGACTGCGAGTTCGTAACCTTCGCGGCGCATCATTTCGATCAGGATCGCGAGTTGCAACTCGCCGCGTCCCATCACTTTGAACGTGTCGGGGCTGTCGGTTTCTTCAACGCGCAAGGAAACATTTGTCAGCAACTCTTTTTGCAGGCGGTCGCGCAGATTGCGCGATGTAACGTATTGCCCCTCGCGCCCGGAGAAAGGCGAAGTGTTCACCGTGAAGCGCATCGCGATGGTCGGCTCGTCGATCGTGATGGGCGGCAATGGATCGGGTGCTTCAAAGTTCGTGATAGTGTCGCCGATGTTGATTCCGGTCACGCCCGCGATGGCGACGATGTCGCCGAGATCGGCCTGCTGAATATCGATGCGCTTCAATCCGCTGAACGAGAACAGCTTCGTGATTTTTACTTTGTCGATGTGCCCGTCGGCCTTGGCGATCCCGACCTCCTCACCATTGTGGAGGGTGCCATTGAATACGCGCGCAATCGCCAGGCGCCCGAGGTAATCGCTGTAATCGAGGTTCGCCACGAGCAACTGCAGCGTGGCGTCGGGCGAGCCCTTCGGTTCGGGAATGGTCGACAAAATCGCATCGAATAGCGGACGCAGATTTTCGCCGGGCTTGTCGAGGTCGCTTGTGGCCGTACCCAGTTTCGCGTTCGTATACAACACCGGGAAATCCAGCTGGTCTTCGTTCGCGTCAAGATCGATAAACAGGTCATAGACCTCGTTCAGCACTTCCTGGCAGCGCGCGTCAGAGCGATCGATCTTGTTGATGACGAGTATCGGCGGCAGCCTCGCCTCGAGAGCTTTGCCGAGCACGTAACGGGTCTGCGGCAGCGGACCTTCGCTGGCGTCGACCAGCAGCATGACGCCGTCAACCATCTTCAGCGCTCGCTCGACTTCGCCGCCGAAATCGCTGTGGCCCGGCGTGTCGACGATGTTGATCTTGATGTCGTGATAGAACACGGCCGTGTTCTTGGCGAGGATGGTGATGCCACGCTCGCGTTCCAGGTCGTTGGAGTCCATGACGCGCTCGGCGACCTGCTCGTTGGCGCGAAACGTCCCGCTCTGCTTCAGCATGGCGTCAACCAGCGTGGTCTTGCCGTGGTCGACGTGCGCAATGATGGCAATGTTGCGAATGGCAACGCTCAAAACAGGAGAATCCTTTCAAGGGAGCGCCAAACGATGCGGCGCATCAGGAATAATGCGGATAAACCCTCATATCTAATGTACATGAGTCACACCGCATTTGCCGACGCTTCATGGCTCAGTACACAAAGAGCATCCGTCAGGAGACTGGCTGGTCAGCTGGGCACCTGCGCTACAATAACCTTGGTCCAACCCACCAACTCCCGCGGAGGGATGTGTGAGCGGTTGAAACAGGCGGTCTTGAAAACCGCTGTACGGGAAACCGTACCGGGGGTTCGAATCCCTCTCCCTCCGCCATCTAGTCCTACAGTGCAGGATATCTCTTGGAGAAAGTGCCCCCGAAAGGCCGTGGTGCCGTAAAGTCCAATGCAGGCCAGCAGCAATCCCACTCCGGCAAAGCCGCTGCTGAGGCAGGCAAAGGCGCGCTCCAAAGAAAGGTGCCGCTCGATCACGCTCGTCTCTTCGCGAAAGTTCACGGCAGGGACCGAGGAATCAAGGTGCAAAGCAAGCGCAGCCACAGTGTTCTGTAACGGACGCAGGTCTCCGAGCATGATCTGTAATTTCCCGCTTTGCTGAAGCCAGCTTCCGGGTCGCCGACGACTCAACGGATATGGTTCGAACGCGTGCGCCGTTTCGAAGGGCTTACGTGCAGAACCGCGAGCTCATGTTCCGGTTATCCCTTCAGAGCTGCAGCTGCTTAATTTGAACGCCGGTCGCAGCATTGA
>JAVUPY010000050.1 GCA_032252755.1 Terriglobia bacterium | reverse complement strand
AAACAAACCCCCGCGGTCGAAGAAACAAAAAGAAGGCTTGCACCCCAAAACCAAAGTCATCTTCAAAGTAGAAAACTACAGACTCGTGACACAAAGAAGAATCAGAGACTTGTAAAGAGCACTTGACTCAATCATAGGTACCGGAAACACGATATCGCTTTTCGCGGGATGCTGACCTGTGCTCACGATAATTCGACGGTCACAGCGGAACTAAAAAAAGGAAAATACGTTTATTACCGCTGCAGCGGCTATCACGGGAAATGCGAATTGCCGCGTTTTAAGGAAGAGCAGATTTCCGAAAAACTCGGGGAAGTTCTTAAAAACATCCACATCCCCGATGAGGTCCTAGAAAAAATCGAAAATTCCCTAGAACGAGAGCACGCACGTTCTAGGAACACTTCCGCGCAGCAACGCGGACGCCTGGAGCAGCAGTTAGCGGCGATCCGGCGAAGAATGGATCAGGCGTACTCCGATAAACTCGACGGAAAAATTCCGGAAGAATTCTGGCAGCGGAAAATGTCCGACTGGCACGCGGAAGAGCAGCGCATCGAAATGGCGATTGACGCGCTGAATGAGCAGACCGGAACTGACCGGCTTCTAAATGCAAAGAGAATTTTAGAACTCGCGAACAAGGCTTATTTTCTGTACCTTACGCGAAAACCCGCAGAACAGGCTGAACTCCTCAGAAAGGTACTTTTGAACTGTTCGATAGATGCTGTAAGTATCGCGCCTACTTACAGAAAGCCCTTCGATGTGATCTTTGAAAGGGCGAAAAATCAAGAATGGTCGGGGAGAGAGGATTTGAACCTCCGACCCCCTGATCCCGAATTCGCCCTAGGCGAGCTAAGGGATTTTTAAATCAACTATTTACAGCGGTACGCAGCCGTGACATTCCTATAAAAAAGGCTCATTTTTATGGGCCTTTCTCCTTTGTTTTCTTAATGGCACCCCCAATTGGCGCCCCATTCGATATATATCGATCTATCCAAAGTGCGAGGTTCGAATCCCTGGCGTATCGTATTGCCGCGGAGTTACTTAGGCTAGAGGAGGCTTCCCATGCCAGGCGATTTTTGGAACCGTCGCGAGCTGTATAACCTCGTTGGGCGCAACCGATGACGAAAGTCGCCGAGCGGTTCGGAGTATCTGATGTCGCGCTTGCGAAGACCTGCCGGAAGTTGAAAGTGCCTGTGCCTGGACGCGGCTACTGGGCGAAAAAGGCTAACGGACATCCCACCCACAAGGAGCCCTTCCGCGAACTGAAGAACTTGCCGCAAGTTGCGAAACCTCAGCCGGTTCAGAAGCGTGTATTCGAACCCTCGAACGAAGAGGATCGAAAGTACTTCGACCAAATCGAGGGCAAGCTTTCTTCCGGAGCACTCGCGCCTTCGCGGAGTAGTGGTGTCAAGAGAAGTCCGCTCGTCGTGTTCACCGAAAAAGAAGGTCGCAAAGCAAAAGAAGATCGACGACGGGTCCTTGACCTGCCCAGCGGTTGCTTAAGCATGCGGGTCAGCAAGACCAGTTTCAACCGTGCGCTCGCCATCATGGCCGACGTCATCGACATTTGCGAGGCGAACTCGATGCCAGTAACCGTCGACGAACATGGAACTAGCACTCAGTTCCTCGGGGAACGTGTGCGATTCAAGATCACGGAGAAGATGGATCAGTTCGAACTTCCGCCTGGAGCACGTGGCAAGTACGAGTACGGCCCAACGTTCGCCGGCAAGCCCGTCGATTACTCGGCGAGTGGCTATCTCAGCCTCGAGATCGACGAATACACAGATCTCCGAAAGAACTGGCGAGACGCTAAAGGCAGACAGCTCGAAGATGCCATCCCCGAGTTCATTGCGGGCGTGATGAAATCAGCCGTCGTGCTTCACCGCAGGACCGAGCAGCGGAACGTGGAAGAGATGGAACGGCAAAGGCGCGCTGCGGAACTGCAGCAGCTACGTGCCGAATACAAGGCGGAGAAGCAACGTGTGGAAGATCTCATCGCAATGGGTGAAAACTGGAGACTTGCACGAACACTTCGAGAGTTCCTGGCAGTCTGCAAAGAGGAAGCCGCAAAGGCAGATCCGGCTCAGCCACGAGAAGAATTCGATAAGTGGTTCAAATGGCGGAGCAGCAAGCTGATCGCTTGGATCCGCTAGCTGAATCGCCAGCCTCAATACTGGACAGAGCAGAGGAATTGGGGTGAACCGCATTCGACAGCTGAGGGTTTAGAGGAGCTCAGGATGCTTTTCCTTCAGCCAAGCACTCACGTCATCACGTAACTGAGTTGCCAGCTTCATCGCAAGCTCGAGATCTTGCGTAGTGACGTTTCCCGGCGCATCGTAAAACGCGTTGTTGCGCTTCTTTGAGACCGCCTTGAGTTGCTGAACCTTTTTCGCGTCATAGCCGAGTGTGTATTCAAGACATTCCAATGTGCGTATGTGGTGCGTACCTTGACCCGCCACACGGTATCCAGACGCTCGGAGGGCAACGGTCGCTGCAGATAGCGCAGCATTAAAGGCTAGTGCAGCGCGAGAATCGTCGGAGATCGTGGTGGAACTTGCATCTTTGAGTCTGACGTCGACGATCCCTAAAAGCCCCGTGATCTCTTCCTTGCTGGTATTCTCTTTACGAATCCAGCTGTTCTTTTCGTAGAGTTCTAAGCTCAATTTCATCTCCGATCAGAAATACCTTCTCCCTGCCCAATACGGAGGTCAGAAAGTGGTTACGTGCGTCAAGTTTCTCAACGAACTCGGCTACGGAATACACGGTTGGGTTTATCGGACGCGCGATCTCAGTCTCAGCTGAACTGAGGTGCTCGAGGACCTCGGGTAGAGTTGCATCACCGACAATCATGAGATCCACATCGCTGTCAGCATGCTCCTGTTGGCGGGCCAACGAGCCATAAACAAATGCAATGCGGATACGATCTCGGATGGGTTCAAACGCCGAGGACAGAACGCGAAGCAAGCCGACGGTTTTCGCCACTAAAGCCCGCATCTCGGGATAGATCGGATGAGCCTGATTTGCTCGGTAGTAGACCTGGTTTCCTTTGTGGTGCTTGGTGATGAGACCGACGTTTACTAACGTTTCGAGTTCGCGCTGGACCGTGCCGACGCCCGATGTGCCGCTCACGCGCCGAATCTGCTGAAAGTAATAGCTTTCGTCCGGATGTCCGTAGAACAGCTTGAGTAAGGCCCCACGTGTCTTCCCGAATAAGACGTCCGAAATTTCAGTAATTGCCTTAGTACCCGACATGGGTACAATTGTACCCATAATGGGTACAATGTCAAGTAGATTGATGTACCCGGAACGGGTACGGTCATACCCGTTTCGGGTACAAGCTCTGCTCCAGCGCCAAGCCGGACTTGCTGGCTACAGAAGTGGTTTCACGATTCGAAACTTTCTGTTCAAGTAAACCGACGAGTTTCGAAACAGTTCGCGGGCAACGGTCTCGGCCGGACCACAGCAGAGACCGAAAGAGTAGATACCACCCGATCGCTGTACTTGGGCTTTACAACCGGGCACCAGGCTGAGCACATATTCGCGAAACTGTGTGCAGAGCTTCTTGGACCCATAGAGCTTCAGCCAAAAGTATCCTCTCTTATGCCAGCCGACACTTCCGTCACCGTCGATTGCACCACGCCACGTATGGCGCGAGTACTGGAATTTGAGAAGTTCCTCACTTCCGGTTTTTCGCGGCACGACTCCAAGCCGTTTCAGCGATTCGACGAGGTGTTGGGAGCAGACGGACAGCCTTGCAAACCTTGAGTCTGGACAGAAGGCCCTGCTACCAACCCGCCCCGTTCTGATGCGCGCTCCGGACTTCAAGAACTTTCGAAGCTTGTACAGGTGGGCGATGTCTCCGATCTGAAGACCCACGCTAAACGTACCATTCTCGTGTACGGATCCGTCCGTGATTGCGAATCCTGTCCAATACTGTGCGTCTTCAGATTCAGAATCAAAAGCTGAGATGTCGAGCGGAACACTACGGTGGATGTCATCGCGAATACCGCGCAGCTTCCCGCCAGCGTCAGAAACGGCACGTCTGATGGTATTTTCTGTAACACCGTACTCGTCTCCTATTTCGGCGGGAGTCATCCGCCTCTCGTACATGGACCTGATTCGCGGGAAGTTTTTTGGGTCTATCTTCCGCTTGGGACGGAAACGAATACCGTGACGATGTAAGGTGTCGCGGACGACCTCCGGCGAGCAACCCAACTCCGTTGCTATGCGTGGGTATGAGATGTCGTTTCGGTATAGTCGGCAGGCTTTCTTCTGTTCGGACTTACTGAGGACAGATCGTGACCTGAATCGCACGCCTGCCGAGTGCAGTGCAGCTCGAACGGTCGAATCGGAGATTCCAAGTTCGATTGCAATCTGCCTGGCGCTCACTTCCATCACCTTGTATTTGTCGATGATGCTGTGCAACAGATCGCCTGTTATGTACTCTCTCGGATGGGATTGCCTCCCATGCCAGCCAAGAAATTGTTGTACTTGGCTATGGTGAACGTTGTACCTCGCACAAATGTCGCGAAGGCGCTGTCCGCGGTCGTGCATTGCAAGAACGTCGGAGGCCATCTCTAACGACCACTTCTCAGGTTTCTTCATAGGCGGAAGAAGAGTACCGCATTCCCCCGAAAGTCCTGCACGCGTAACTTCGCAATCGAAAACCTAACCTTCAACATGGCCGCAAAATGAACTCGCCGGGTTTGAAAGCAGAAACAGCCTGATGCGCCGCGGCGATGCGAGCCGAACATAAAGTCGAACGATTTAAAACGAATGCAATTGCAGTATTGTTCTCGTCGGAGGAAGGCAGCGGCCGCTTCTTGCGTGGCACAGAAGTTGTGCTTTAAATCAAAACGCTACCACTTGTCAGGAAGACCCTATTCAACTGATACATCCTGCAATAGGGCCATTTTTTCCATTGGGGAAATTGGCAATTCCACGCTGTCCGAAGAATCTCGGTCCACCGCTTCTGAAATCACTCGCAAGAATCTGTGTAGGCTCTCGGCCGTTAATCGTACATGTCCGTAATGAGATTTCTGGATTGCGATTAATTCATCTGTCGACACACGCTCTGTGCTCTTTGACACGAAACGCATCAATCGCGGACCGATTCTGAAACTGAGCCTGCCGGCAGTGACGAATGATCGAACCACACATAAGAGCGGATATGGGTTAGGTTCGAAATTTATCTCGATCGTCCGTCGCCCGACTGCTTCAAAGAAGCCATGCTCATATACCAGTCGTTCTTCGTTGCCGCGGCAGCACAGATCGACGGCAACCGCCTCCACGTTTAAGAAAGTAGTTTTGGGTAAGTCCGAAAATGTTGGAGTTGGCATTCCCATCTTCGAGAAAGCCCACGTTTCCTGTAACGGCCAAATATCGAGAAGCCATTCGCCGCGCCGAACTGTTATTCCACCGAACCTCGTTCTCTTGACGGTATCGCCTCCGAAAGCAGCAGCTATTTCTTCGGACGACCCTCCACTGACAACGAGATCGATATCGCGTGTTTTGTGTGACGAGCCCAAAATGAAGAGGTCACGAAGCAAGCCTCCGAAAAGCACGCACTGCCATCGATAGGTCTCCATCACACGCAGTGCTTCCTGCATGGCACCTGCAGAAGAAGCGCTCGAAGCGAGAAAGGTAGCGACGCTGGAAGTCAGCAGAAGCTTGGAATTCGAGTTCTTGCAAATGTCATCCATTCTTCAGCCGTTTGTGGAGCATTACTGCGAAACTGTCTGTCATGCCTCCTACATAGTCACACACTAGTTGAAGCCGACAGTACTGCTCAGGGAATGGAGATGATCCTGATTTTATCTTTTCCAATGCGCGTTCAAACACATGTCGGTAATTCGAAGACATCAAAAGGTAAGCCTTCCCGGAGAATTCCTTATGCGCAATATCCTTGCCACCAGTCACTGCGCCATCCCAGAACACGGACAACAGGTCCTGTATCACTTGGCGGCCAAGGAGCTCAACTTCTAGCACCTCATCAGATCTGTAGATGATTTCTCTGGAGATATCTTTGCAGGCTTGCATAAGTGGCCAAGCTGAAGAGTCCTTCATGAGGTCTCCATGGTACTTTCCTCCCATGATCTCTTCGTAATGGTTCTGAAACGCTTTGACAGCGGCAGTTACGAATTCGATGATTGCATACGTTCTGAATGTTTGTGCGAGACCTTCATCGCGCGAAGTCCCTGAAGTGCCGTTCCTATCTTTTCCTTCGCTAGAGCAACAGCATTGTCGAAATGAGCATTTCCGTTAGCCTTGTTCCTCAATAACGAGTCCAACTCGGACCACGTAATTAAACGCTTCTTGATCCCATCTTCGAGGTCAACTGTGGCGTTAACGATATCGTCGGCGGCGTCCACGAGATACGATATAGGATTGCGAGCGACTCCAGTTCCAGTAATTTCACGGACAGCCTTTACTACATTACTTTCAGAGAAGAAATACCCGGGCTTCGAGTACTCGTGCCCCTTCGTTTTGTCTACTTCATGCGATGCAGCCACATATTTGCATGCTGCTGACACGGTTCCTGCGGTTAGATTCAGCCCGAAGTCGTCGGCTAAAACCTGAAGCTTCGTTATAAGTCGAATCGTCTGAGCGTTACCATCCCACCTTAGAAAATCCTGAGCAAGTTGTGTACTTGTTCCGAACAGGTGATTGCACGGGCGAAAGGTCTTTTCGAACCACTCTGAGATTGCTTGTTCGCCTGCATGACCGAAGGGGGGATTCCCGAGGTCATGAATCATGCCACATGTCGCCGCGATGACTTCTATTGGAGAAACGAGAGTTGGATCGACGAGTTTATTCTCAAGTAGCCATCGTCCGATATCGGCGCCAAGGCCCCGAGCTACACTCGACACCTCGATCGAATGTGTCAGCCTGGTGCGGACCGCATCTTGCGGTTCGAGCGGAAACACCTGTGCTTTGTCCTGTAATCTTCGAAAAGGCGCAGAGTAAATGCACCGTCCGAAATCCCGTTCAAACTCGGAGCGCAAATCGACCGATGATCGGACAGAGGCGCCTCCCCCGAAGTGGTCACGTACTCGCGTGGTGGACAGCACTGTTTTCCAATCCATTGTTCGGTCCCTCAGTGTCGACGTTTGACTAAAGTCAATATATTTGACCTTGCGAGTTTATGCAGGTGAAAGTTGGGGCGTGCACCTGTCCAGCAAGCGACCCGTGCCCAGGCGCATGCACGGATGCATGCACTCGGAACGGCCCACACTCAACACTTGAATTCCGAGCTGTGATGCGCAAACGGTTGGCGTCAGGGACGTCGACTCGGGCTGTAGTTGGGCCGAGTCGCGGCCCAGCCAAGAAGAAGTTGGTGAACATCGACTACCTGAGAGACACATCTTCTTATATATGTGATTAGATCCATGATCCTGCGAGGCGATTGCTAGTCGCCGGTTGTCCCCCATCTACCCTGTAAATGTTCTAAAAGTCCCGGTGCAGAGAGCAAAAGTGCTGCTCTCCTGCTCTCGATCCCGTGATCCGGCCGACCTGGATCGGAGTAGATCGGACGCGCGGGGAAGATAGGGACAGCGGCCGCCGATCACCGTTGAAGAGTATCGACGAGCCTAATGGGGACAGTTCCTCGACCTGCCGGTCAAAAGTCATGGTTTCGCCTGGAAATTACTAGCACGTAATCTGTCCCTCTCCTACCCGCAGAATGTTCCATAAGTGCTGGTGCGTTTCCGGAACCCATATGGGATCCCGGCCGTGTCCGTACAGAATGGCCGACCGCCTCGAGTCGGGTGGGATGCGCGGCTACAGTGGGGACGCTCTTCGTCCGGTCTCGCGCGTGTGCGCGAGCTTGTTTTAGTGCCACAGGACGAAGAGACCTGGTGATGAAGCCGAACATGAGCCTCCTCTTTGCGCCGCGCCAGTCCGTTGCCGGCCCGTCGCAGCCCGGCTCTTGATCCTCGGCTTCCCGACTCATCGACGAACCGGCTTGGCGATCTTCAGGCGAAGACCGTGACGTTGAACCTGCACGCCGAAGCTCTGGGCTCCACCGATGTTGATGTTGTACTGCGGCAGGTCCATGCCGTCGCCAGCTTCGTCCGCGCGCAGCGGTTCGATGGCGGGGAAGATGGTGGTCATTCCCGGCTTGTACTGGACCTTCTGCATCAGCTTCTCGCCGATGAGCAGGGGCTCGATACCTTCCTGCACGATGGTCGTCATCGCGCGGGGAATCATGAAGCCCGCGTTCTGGATGTCCAACGCGGCCGCGATCGAGAGTGGGCCGTGTTTTTGGTTCTGCCTGGCGGGACAAGTAGAGTCGGAGGCGTAGTCAACTAACTCAGCTCTTGACGGAGCTGAACACCGGAGTAGAATACGTCTATGAGTATGGTACTCATCAATCCTTCCGCCCCCGACCAGGTCTTCTACACTCACCTCTTCGGCCGCTTCGTCCGTGACCGCCGCCGCAAGCTCAATCTGACCGTCGAACAGGCTGCCGAGCTGACCGGCATCACCAGCTCCGAGTGGATCGCCATCGAGGCCGGCTACGTGCCGCAGGAATACAAGATGGTCCGCACGATCTCCGAGACGCTCGAGGTCCGCACCAGCGATCTGTTAATGGCGTCGATCATGTCGACGCTAGCGCAGGAGCAAACGGTTCAGTAGTCCCTTGCGCCGCCGGCCTGCCCAGCCGGACGGCGCGTGCTGTTCACACCCTGCTTCAACCCCAGGAAGGAGGTGAAACATGGCGAAGGAGCCTGTGCTGAAACGTATGAACGTGAACATGGATTCAAATCTGCACGCGGCCTTCAAGGTCGCAGCCGTCGCTCAGGGCAAGGATATGACGACGGTCCTCATCGAACTCGTCCAGGAATACGTCGCGAAGAACTACCCGAAGGGTCTGCCCGCCGGCCTGAAGAAAGGTCGTCGCTAATGAAGCGTGCGGCCCTGTACATGCGCGTCTCCACTGTCGATCAGCACCCCGAAACCCAACTACATGACCTGCGCGGCCTCGCCGCGCAGCGTGGGTTCGAAGTCGTCGCCGAGGTCACCGACAAGATCTCGGGCGCGAAGGCAAAGCGCCCCGGTCTCGATCAACTACTGGCCGACGCTCGACGCAAGAAGTTCGACGTCGTGATGGTGTGGGCGTTCGATCGCATGGCGCGATCGGTACGCCACTTCCTCGAGGTCCTCGACGAGCTGAACCATCTCGAGATCGAGTTCGTCTCCTTCCGGGAGAACATCGACACCGGCGGACCGCTCGGCCGTGCCCTGGTCGTCATCATCGGCGCCATCGCCGAGCTCGAACGCAACCTTATTATCGAGCGTGTCCGTGCCGGCATGCGTCGTGCCCGGCTCGAAGGCCGGCGCATCGGACGTGAACCGCTGAATGTCGATCGTCAGGCGCTGCTTCGTGACCGCGCTCGCGGCATGAGCCTCACCGATCTGGCGAAGGCGTACCGGATCTCCCGCACCAGCGTCTGCCGAGTCCTGCGGGAAGAGCGGGCGGCAGACCTAGTGCCCAAAGGGGTCGTTCCGGCGGCTTCGCAAGTGCAAGAAAACACGCGGGGAGAAATCCCCGCGTGAGGTAGTGCGCAAGACTCCGGGTTCAGAAACAGGCGCAAGTCAGGAAAGGATCTTAAGGGCAGTGCAGTATCGGCGATTTCTCGGCCCTGCTGCGGTCCACCAACGGTGGCCTCTTTGTTGCCTCCAGATGATATCCGAATCTCTCCTCGTACTTTGAGGCAGAATCGGCTCTGCCAATAGACATACAGACACTCACAAATGCAAAAGCGACCGCCTGGTGTGTACCCGTAATGCGCTTATGTGACTGTCGCCGCGGGCTTGCTCTTCAGGTCCTGCAAATACTTCAACGCCTCACCCAGAGTGCCTCCGGTATGCTTTATGTATACGTTGATTGCGGCGGCATTTCTCCCCGCATCAAGTTCAGCGCGAACAAGCTTCTCCAGAAAAGGATCACCGGGGTTTGTATTCGGTATGACTTTTGCATCAGCGCGGACGAAGACTTTGTCGCTGCCGCAGCTTGGACAAACTTTAGTTTGTGCTGGGAGGATGACATTACATTCCGAACAGATTCGTTCTCCATGATTTTCTAGAACCAGGCGTTTCTCTTCGTGCTTGGCGACTGCTCTGACTCGGTCCGCTGAAAATGCTTTGACGACATAGATCGGGACAGTTGCAAGCAGGCAAAAGAATCCCACTATGGTGATTTCCGCAGTGTGAAAGAGAATTCCACCGATAAAACATAGAACGCCAAACGCACCAAGGAGTTTTAGTATCGTGCCCCAGTTCTTGGTAGTCTGTGCCCGCTGCTCAAGTTGAACAGATTTGTCCTGGAGCCGCTGATATACCGGTTCGGGTACGGACGGTGGCCATTCCTTTAGCTTTAGGGAAAGGACTAGGTAAGTGATCGGGCCTATGAACCAGAACACTCCCGGGATGACAAAGAGGAACCTGATTAGATTCACTGACATTCCAAAGCGACCAGCAAGACCTGCACAGACTCCGGCTATGACTCGGCCCTTTTTGGGACGGACTAATCTTGTGGCCGGTGGAGTAAACCCATCACTTACGGCTCCCCTTTGCTCTGTGGCAGTAACTTTTGTGTATGCGCCGCACGTAGCACAGTGCTCAGCGTGCGCAACCTCTGATCCACAATTGAGACAAATGCTCATTTCGGACTCCTTTAGGGAAGTGGTCCCGCTGTGGGATCCATCTTTTCGTATCTTTGCGCGAGTTGCAGTGCGTCGCCCGCACGAGGATGGCCAGCTGCTAATGCTTTTGAGAAGTACTCCATTGCGTCTTGTAGTTGTCCTGCATCCGCTAGTGCGGCGCCTTTATTCATCGCGGCCTGCGACAGCTTTTCGTTTGCGCCTAAAGCCTTCTCCCAGAGTTCCATCGCACCAATGCGGTTCCCAGCTTCAAACTCAAGACTTCCTAGGTTAAGTTGCGCCAACGCGTGATCGCTCTTCACCTCCAAGCATCGTCTCCAGCACTGGCGAGCTTCTTGATCTTGCCCAAGAGCGCGATGTGCCACACCTTTTCTGAACCAGCCTTCAGCGAATGCTGGATATAGGGAAGTAGCTTTATAGAAATACGGAACCGCTGTCTGTGCCTGAGCAATGTTGAGAAACTTCAATCCTTCATCGAAGCTGATCACCCATGGAACGCGAACAGTCGGGTCAATCAAGAACGCTTGTTCCCAGGCAAGTTTTGCATCTTCTTCCTGTTTCAATTCTGAAAGGAAATTGCCGCGATTGAACCAGACATTCGCGTTCTTCCCGTCGAGTTCGAGAGCCTTGTCCAGAAATCCGAGACCTGCCCTCAGATCGCCTCGCTTCCGTCCGCAAAGAGCTTTTCCGATCCACGGTTGGGCATACGTAGGATTCAACGCTATCGCGTTGTCGTAGTGAGTATCTGCCGAGTTAAGGTCACCTCTAGAAAATGATGTCGCCCCGATTTCATATTCAAGGACCCATTTCGGCGTGATCGAGGGATCAAGTTCGCAGGCCTTAATCCACGACTTGACACCCTCCGCGGTGTTTCCAAGCAGGTAGGCCAATTCTCCGCGGTTGATCCATGCTGACGGATTCTCGGGCGCAAGACCCAATAGACTTTCCCAGCAGCGCTGTGCCGTGGTCAGGTCAGACAGTTGCTCGCAAACGAGCCCGAGGTTGGACCAAGTGTCAGGATCAGTGGGGTTGAGTGTCGACGCCCTCTCAAAACACTTCCGGGCACCGCTTAGGTCGGCGATCGCCAGGCTAATTGTGCCTTTTGCTAACCAATACAGGTGATTGTCTGGACAGAATTCCAGAGCCCTGTCTATCGCTGCAGTCGCATCCTCCAATTTCCCTACGGCTGCATACGTAAACGCAACCCGCGACAGAATAACGTGATTCCGCGGATCGATATCCAAGGCACGCTCGTAATACCGAATCGCTTGCAGTCGCCGGGCGGCGGCAGCCTCACTTCGTGCGTTCTCAACGGCCTCTAAGGCGTCAGGTATGGAGCGAGCGGATCTCGAAGCATGCTGCACGCCTTTCATCGCAAGTAGGCCTGCTGGATATAGCGGTGCCAGACCCGCGAGAAAAAGGAATGCACCACCGACGGCAAGTCCGCTACCACCGAGCATTCCACCTACATTTTCAGCTACCGCGGCGATTTTAGAAGGATCTTTAATAGGAATTAAGTCAGAGGGTCGGCCGTTAGCAACGTTCCAGAAGGTCATCACATCTCCTGCTTGACTGAATTGCCGCATACTGTGCAAACAGGAGAGGTCGTGCGCGGTGTACCGCACCAAGAGCAGACCGCCGCAACAGGTTGTGTTGGTGTCGTTGGTGTCTCGAGACCGGTCACTACGCCTCTCATGAATGACTTGAAGATGCGATAGCCGCCGTACAGCAGTGCACTCCACAGCACGATTCCGCCGATGACGGCGAAGAGTTCGTCCATATCGTGAATCTCCGGGCAGAATTATCAGGCGGGATGGGGGCCCAAGCGAGCGGTGAACCGCCAACGCCTTTGACTCAGTAGCGTTATAGATTCAACAGTAAAGATAGGGACTTGTTCCGTGATCAATATCACTGAGAGGGGTGCAATGAAGCTGCGCTGCAGTGCCGTACTGCAAGTTGTGCCCTCAGAATCAGTGAAATCAAGGATATGCTCATGCCAACACGCGGTTTCATTTTGGGAATGAAGACGCCGCGCTGGGGAACCGACAGGATGGACACCAGAGTCATAGCCGGACGTGGTGAACAGTAGCTATCGAATGTTAATCAAGATAGTTCAGCAGATCGAGTAGCGAAACTTACCCCGCTAAATTCGTCGCTGCTGTTTGTTCCTGGCCTTCAACGATGTCCATGCCTTCATTCAGTAGTCGCAAATATGCCTTGTAAACGTAGATTCGTTTCCAGGTGCGCCCTGTTGATTCGGCCACGATACCGAGTGCCTGAAGAGCTCGTAGGGCATTCGTTACCGCTGGCTGGCTCAACTTCAGTTCACGCGATGCAGAAGGAATGGTCACGAATGCTCTTCGCTGAAGGACTTCGTGCACTTGTAAAGCAGAACCCTTTACTCGACCGAGGCCGTTGATCTTTGCCTTATCAGACTCAAACAGCTGAAGAATCTTCTCCGCAGTATCGACTGCCTGTTGGGCAGTGACTTCCACTGCCTCGAAGAAGAAGGTGAGCCAATCTTCCCATATCCCTTCAAACCTTACGTTCTGTAGCAGCTCGTAGTAGCGATTGCGGTGAATCTTGAAATATAGGGACAAATAGAGCAACGGGACCGACAGAACTTTGTCTGAGACGAGAAGTAAGGTTATGAGAAGGCGTCCTACTCTGCCGTTCCCATCTAGGAACGGGTGAATCGTCTCGAATTGAAGATGAATTAGTGCCGCTCTAACCAACGTGGAGTATTTCTCAGCTCCTTCATGGAAGAACTTCTCAAGTTGGCCCATACACTCGAGAACTTCGGAGAATGGCGGCGGCACGAAACGCGCATTTCCTGGCCTTGTACCTCCAATCCAGTTCTGCGTTCGTCTAAATTCTCCGGGCTCTTTGTTTGAGCCACGTCCTTTGCTAAGCAAGACCCTATGGATTTCCTTGATCAGACGAAGCGAAATAGGAAAGCCGTCTTTGATCCGATCTGCCCCGTGTTGCAGAGCCGCTACATAATTGGAGACTTCTTGAACATCATCTATCGGCACACCGGGAATCTGATCGTTCTCGAACAGGAGCAAGTCTGATAAGGAGGATTGGGTTCCCTCAATCTGGGACGAGAGCACTGCTTCTTTTCTGACGTAGAAGTAGAGAAAGAGGTGTAAGTCGGGTAAGAGACGGGCAATGCCGTCTAGGCGCCCTAGGGCAAGATCTGCTCTCTCTTTAAGCTTTAGCAACTCAGGGGTAAATTCAAGAGGAGGTAAGGGGGGCAGAGGATTGGGAACAAAAGCAGAGAACGGCTCCGGGCTTGTCGTTTGCTTAGCTAGTCGGCCCTGAATCCCTCGGTTCATTGACTCCTCTATAAGAAGAACTTACGGCCTTAAAGTTAAGCCGCCTAAAGTTTAAGACATTCTCTAGCTTTTAAGCTTTGTTTCAACCATTTCCCTGCTTATTAAAGATATACCCTCAAGTTTTAAGACCTCCTCTCACTTCTAAAGGTTCGCGTTCAAGGATGCGTACCAATGCTTTATGAAGCAACTTGCGCCTGTTTCTGAACCCAGAGTATTGGAGACAGCCCTCAGGCCGCCGTTATCGGCGGCCTAAGTTCTTTGCTGTCAGCGTCGGCGGAAGCGGCGGGAACGCACCCCTTGGAGACAGGGTTCTGCGCATCCTTTATTAAGCGTCGCACTAACCCGAGGCTCCTCAAGCGTTCTTCCAAGCGTCGCGCGTTGGCCTGAAAGGCTTTCTTGTCGAATTCTTCTTTTGGGAGCACCTGCTCGGCCTCTTTGTCGCCGAAAACAAGCCCATAACGCTGATACAGACTCGCCAAGAATGAGTGCAGTTCGACTCTCTTATCGACATTTGCTACCCCAAGCTGTCGGGGCTGACTAATTTTCCTTGAAATTATTGGGAATAATGGTCGGCCTTAGAGGACGATTTTAGAACTCTGCTTTTTGGCGAAAATTCTCGAACTGACTTTTCAGTGAGTTACACAGGAAATTGAAGAATGGTCGGCTTTAGCAGACGATTTTAGAACTTTCTTACTCTTCGCGCCCGCCGTGGTCCTTCAAATTGCCTCAATTTGAAATAGGTAACGATAACGCCCTTTTAGATCGGAGTAAGCCCGTCAATCGGGCACGAACGGGACGGATACGAACGACCCGGTACAGAATTCGCTGCTGTTCCTATCTGCCGTCGAATTGAGCAATTCTGAACAGACATGGCCCGACAACGATTCTTACCATTATTTGCTGTATTTCAGACTTCCGAGGAAAGAAGAACTATGAACATGCCGAAGCCAGTATTCGTAGCGCTTGTTGTACTCGCCCTAATGTGTGTCCCGAGCTTGGCTCAAGATGCCGCGTCCAAGCCCATGGACATGAAGAACATGCCAGCGAGCGCTGAGGAAATGCAGAGCCACATGCAGCAAATGCAGGCACAGATGGAAAAGATGCAGTCCGCCATGAAAGAAAACATGGCCAAGATGGAGTCCGCCGATGCAGCCATGAAGAGCCACATGGAGACCGAACAAGCCAACATGAAGAGCGAGATGGAATTAAAACATTCCATGATGGACCAGATGCAAATGATGATGGATCACATGCAGAAGATGACGGACCGGATCTCCGCGATGTCAGATCAAATGGACGCGCACAAGAAGACTGGCAAGACAACGAAGAAGGATGGCGGGATGGCGAAGGATCAGAAGAAGTAACGCGACATATCCCAATCTTCGGCGCTCGATCGAGACGAGTGTGGGAATAGGACTGCGTAGGAGGGGCAATGCACGGATATGGCATGGATGGATGGAACATGGGTTGGATGTGGATCTTCGTGGTAGTTCTAATCGCCCTCGTTGTCGGGTTGCTCATGCGAAGAAATCAATAGAGGCGGCATTATGACTTACAGTAAACATTCGTCACGTTCACCCGAGGAAGTCGGAGACCGGCTTCAGGCGGCAGCACAGCGTCATAAATTCGGTGTCCTGCACGTTCTCGATCTTAAGACCACACTGCACACCAAAGGCATTGAGATAAATTCGGAGTGCCGCATCTATGACGTCTGCAATCCACAGGCGGCGGCGAAGGCACTGCGTGCGGAAATGAAAGCCTCTACGGTGCTTCCATGCAGAATCTCCGTATTTAGTGACGAGACGGGTTGCACAATTGCTACCGTGAAACCTACTGATCTCTTGAAGGCAACTGGACTGGCCGGGGTGGATGCTCTCGCGAAGGACATAGAACAGGACATCCTCGCCATGATTGACGAAGCAGCATAAGAGTCTTCCTTCTGGTCTCGGAAAGGAACCTTCATAGAGATTGCTGCGGGGTTGGTGCTGTAGTGCACCCCTCCAGAACTGGACACGAGCATGCTGAGAGCCTTCGCCAGGAGACGAGATGGGAAGATCTCGGGAAAATTCTGGTAGCGAAAAATGTCGGGCCGGCAAGCGGAATCCGATGGGCTTGTAGTCCATGAAGCAGAGGGCGAGATTTATTGGTCGGGACGGGCAGATTTGAACTGCCGACCCCTCGCACCCCAAGCGAGTGCTCTACCAGGCTGAGCCACGTCCCGACGATAATTGCCCGACGCTGGCGCGTCGGTGGGGTACTTCAATTCTACATGAAAGCGGTAGCCG
>JAVUPY010000049.1 GCA_032252755.1 Terriglobia bacterium | reverse complement strand
GGATGTCGGCGGTATCGGTGTTCGTCATCGACTGCACCACGACCGGTGCATCTCCGCCAACGCGGACCCCGCCGATATTGACTACATGCGACTTGCGGCGCTTGATTTCAGCCATACAGAGTCTTCAGTTTAACAAATGTGATGCTTGTAGCGGGTTTTGGCGCCCCGCGCTGAAGTTTTAGCTCATTTCGGCCCCAAAACCCTTAGCGAACAAAAACTTGCATCAAGAGCAGAACCGGCCTAAACTTCGCCACCAATCCCGCTAGCACGATTTGGCGTTCACCCAGGAGCCACCCGATGATCCGCGCTCGGGTAAGGTGCACGATTCTTGCTTCTTTGTTGCTACTGGCAACAGTTGCCGCAGCCGACCTTCTTGAAAACGACAAAACTGCCGTCGACCAGTTGAGCGGAATGAGCGCCGGGGAGTTCAAGGCACTGATGGCGTCTGCCGCAAAGGGTCGCTCGTCGGCGCAGGCCCTCCTCGCAATTGCCTATCTCAAAGGAATCCATGTCGATAAGAATGTAAGAGCGGCATTCGATCTCTTCGCGAAGGCAGCAAAGAAAAACCAGCCGGTCGCAATGAACAACCTCGGCCTCATGTATTTCTTCGGAGAGGGCACGGCGAAGAACTATCCCGAAGCCCTCCGATGCTTCCGCGCCGCCAGCGAGCGGGGCAGCGCCGATGCCCAGTTCAACCTCGCGCTCATGTATCACCACGGCTATGGTGTTCCCGTGGATACCAGCGAAGCCGCCAAGTGGTACGAGATCGCGGCACGGCAGGGGGATGTGAGAGCGCAGAACGTACTCGCAACCTTGTATGAAAATGGCGATGGCGTCGCCAAAGACCAGGGACAGGCGTTGAAGTGGTTCAAGAAAGCCGCCGATAGCCGCTACGCGATGGCCCAGTTCAACCTTGGAATACATTATCTTGAGGAGTACGACCACCCGGCCGCTATGCACTGGTTCCTGCTCGCAGCCAACCAGGGTAATTCTGCAGCGGCCAGGAACCTGATAGCTCTATATCTTCACGGCGACGCGGACAAACTTAACTACCGCGAAGCTTATCGGTGGCTGGTGAGAATTCATGGAAGCGATCCATGGTTCACAGAGAAGCTGCAACTCTGCCGCCAGCACCTCTCCAAGACCGATCTGGATGAGATAGAGACGACCGCATCAGTCGCCACGAACGCAAACTGAAACGGGAATAAGTGAACGGCATTAGCTCTTTCGAACAGGGATAATGCCTTTCATCTGCATCGAATCTCGCCGGTACGAATTGACCCCCGCTCGCCAAATCCGTGTGGCGAACCTTCCCGTGTTGCTGTACGTTACGGCTGTACCACCAGATAGCTCCCGAGGAAGCAATGAAGGGTTTCCGAACCTTGGTCCTGCTGCTCGTCTGCGCGAGCGCCGCGTTCCCGCAAACTAAGAGTCCGAAACCAACAGCTTCGGCAACCACCTCTCCTGCGCCGTTCTTTCCGGTTTCCGTCTGGTACAGCGGCGGAAAGGCTCGCGCGCCGATGCTGGAGAAGATCACGCCCGATTCGCCTCGCCTCTGGAAAGAAGACCTGCTGAAGATCAAGGGACTTGGTTTCAACACGGTTCGAACGTGGGTGGAGTGGAATATCGGGGAGCCACGTGAAGGCGAATACCACCTCGACAATCTCGACTTACTTCTAAAACTCGCGAACGAAGTTGGGCTGAAGGTGATCGTCCAGGTCTACGTCGATTCCGCTCCCGAATGGGTGGGCAAGAAATTTCCCGACGGGCGCTACGAGGCGCAGGACGGGCAACCGATCCCCTCACAGGCCGCACCCGGCTACTGCATCGATCATCGCGGCGTTCGCAATGCGATCCTTGCGTTCTATGCCGAGGTAGCGCGGCACACTGAAAAGAGCCCCGCGTTTTATGCCTACGACCTGTGGAGCGAACCGGCCGCGCTGAACTGGGCGCGGATCGGATACAAGTCGGAGCCGATGTTCTGCTACTGCCCGGGCAGTATCGAGCGCTTCCGCCTGTGGCTGAAAAAGAAATACGGCAACATCGACAACCTGAACGAAGCTTGGCACCGCACCTTCACCGATTGGTCCGAAGTAGAACCGCCCCGCTACGGCACCATTCTCACTTACACCGACTTTATGGATTGGCGCATTTACTACGGCTACAAACTCGCCGAAGATCTCAAGATGCGCAACGACGCAGTGAAGGCGGTGGATCCCAATCACATCACCACCAGCCACGCGCCCAATCCTTCGCCGCTGGTTCGCACCCTGGCCGATCCGTATGACCCCTCGGATGACTTCCTGATGAAGGATTCAGTCGATTACTTCGGGACCAGCTTCTATCCGAAGCTTACCTCGCCAGATCACAACTGGGACTTGAACCGGCAGGTGTTGGCGATGGATCTGACGAAGGCCATCACGGGCGGGCGCGGCTTCTACGTCGGCGAACTCCAGAGCGGATATGGCGTTCACGGAACCATCATTGGATCGGAGGTCACGCCGAATGATCTGGAAATGTGGACATGGGGAATGGTCGCTCGCGGCGCGAGGGCGATCAACTACTACGCCTTCTATCCGATGAACGCCGGGTACGAGTCCGGCGGGTACGGGATGATCAATCTCGACGGCACGCTCACCGAGCGCAGCCGTCGCGCAGGCGCAACGGCACAGAGGATTGCGGCGAACGCCGACCTTCTCCTGAACTCGCATCCTGAATCCGCCGAAGCGGCGATCGTCTTTAGCCCACTGGCGCCGCTGCTGGGCGGCTACGACGCCTATGGCAGTCGCACGGCGATGCACCAGGCCGTCGCCGGTTATCACCGCATGTTCTTCGAGCGGAATATACCCGTTGACGTGGTCAGCTCGCGAGAGCTGTCAAAGAAGAAACTGCGCCAGTACAAGCTCGTAATCGTTCCTTATCCGCTGATGCTGACGCGAGAGGAGGCCGACGGGCTGCGGCAATACGTCTCCGAGGGCGGTCACCTGTTCAGCGAGGCGCGGCCCGGTTGGGTGGATGAACGCGGACACGCCGAGCCGATAATCCCCGGCTTTGGCTTGCACGAGATGTTCGGCGTGCGCGAAAAGCGGCTTGTTCCCGGGAAGGAATTCCAGGTGCGCTGGGGCAATGCATCGTTTGCATCGATGAGATTTTTAGAACAATTCGACACTCTGAGCGCGTCCGCGAAAGCGGTGGCGTTCGCGGAAGACGGAACACCGATCGCGTTCGAGAACCATTACAACGAGGGCAGCGCAATCATCTTCGGCAGCTTTGCCGGGCAGGAAGACCAGCAGAAGCCCGTGGCGATGCATCCGCTCGGTCAGATCCTCGCTGAATGGGCAGGGCTGCGGGAACCGGTGCTGAAAGCTCCCCCACCAATTGAGTTGCGGCAGATGGTGTCGCCGGAAGGGCGACTGGTTTTTCTTTTCAATCACTCCAACGCTGCCGCGACGATGGATCTCCGCCGTACGCTGGAAAAGCCAGCAAAATCCATCACTGAGGTCATTACGACGCAGAAAGTTCAGACTTCCGGCACGAGCCTGGAAATCAAGGCAGTTGTTCCGGCAGAAAGCGTCCGCATTTACAGGATCGATTACTAGTGCACGAACTCCGGAGAACGCAGGCCGACGCCAGGTAGACGCATCGCGCCGTCGGTGCGGCTCACAACAGAATTGCGTTACTTCAGCCCCTGAATCACTCCATGAATCTCCGCAATCCAGGGCGGTGCTCCCGGAGTGGTCGCCGGGTCGGGAAACAGGAACGGGCCCTGAACAACGACCTGACCCGATACGCGGTCGTAGGCTCCGGTTCCATTCGCAATAGTGCCGGTTTCGTCCAGCCTGTAAAGGCCGGGAGTGGAGGCTGGTATCCCCGTGAATTTTGCCCGCACGTCAAAACTGCTTCCATCCGGCAATGAGAAAGTAATCATCTCGGTGCCGGAAATCGCTCCATCCGGAGTTCGAGCTATCGAATTATTGCGATCGACAATAGTTGCCTTTACAGGCGGATTCCCGCCGATGGCGAGAATGGCATGACCGACCCAGGCTCCCTTGCCTTCGAACCCATAGTCAAAAGAGCCATATATCGTACCTGATACTTCCTTGGCCCCATTCGACGTCAGTGTTTCCATAGATGATCTCCCTGATCCGAACAAGGTCTGCGCCAAGGGCGACAAAAGCCACAAGCCGGGAAATAAAACCGCAGTGATTAGAAGACGTCTCATGGAGAATTCCCCCGATTCGCGACTGCCTAATCCATGTACCGGAACTGCCCGGTCACACTCTCGTCCCGGCGCGTGTCAATGATTCGCGTTCACTGCAATGTTGAAAGTGGGCTACCGATCCGCGTTCACGGACACCATCTGCTGAGAGTGCCGCAAATTCAAAACGGGGTGCAAAAGCGCCCCGTTTTTTGACTTACGGTCAACTCACTGGAATCGGTGCGGCAGTAATTTCACAACGTCGTTGAAGATCACCAGTCCGGCGAACAAGATCAGGCACACGAATGCTGCCTGGTAGATACGTTCTTTCACGGTCTGATTGATGTCGCGCCTGATCAGGCCTTCGA